>VFKW01000159.1 GCA_009885355.1 Candidatus Berkelbacteria bacterium | reverse complement strand
GATCCCAATACTTTCACCTCCCAAGATATACTTCCCACATTATACCTGAAATTAATAAAAATTCAATAAGCTATGCGATAAACAAAAAGCCGCTCATTTCTGAGCAGCCATCTGCGAGGATCGACTCCCACCACTATTTTCATAACAATGGAAACACTACCAACTAACCACACTATAACCTGTCTGCCAGGTAATAGCAAGAATACTAAAATACATTAATCAATTAAGTCAATTAGTAACGGAAATTCTTTGTACGGCTGATCGAATTTAAGCGATCCCATATGCCCCTCGTGAAGTACGATCAATTTCCCGCCAGTATTATCAGCCATTATTTTACCCTGTTTATCATCACATTTCCAGGGATCATTATCTGAATTAATAACAACAATGCCACCAAATGCACATATAGCCATCCACATTCCTAAGACCTTTGCAGCGTCGCTACTAGAACCAATAACTATTGTACCCAAAAAACCCTTAACAATCAAAAGTGCTAAAGCAAAAAAACCAAGCGGACTAGTTATGACTTTAATTACACTATCACGATTATCCATAAAATATCCTTTAATTTATATATACTTAATAAAGCATAAAAAACAATCCAATGTAAGTTGACCAAATTATTTATACACAAATATATAAATTGATCCTTTATAAAATCATAAATTAATCATTTACAACATCCACAACCTCTTTAACTGTCCTCATAAATTCATCAATCCCCTCACCTGTCCCCATATTTGTCGGCAAATAAAAACATAAATGGCTCGGAAAAACATTTATACTGAAATGCTCTATTTTAGTATCTAACAAAATACTCATCATATCCGGAGAGAAAAATTCCCAGGCCAGTTTTTCATTTGGTGATGATAACTCATATCGTTTATTAAAATCAACTGATTCTAGCTCGACTGTTTTATACCCCTGAAGTCCAGTATTCTCAACATGCTGAAGCCTGTCGTGAATAAACATTTGTCCATAATTATTATCAATCGGAACCTCTATTAAATATGACTGTATTACTGGAGAAGATGAAAGTATCGGCAATCCTAATCCCAACTTATAAATAACGGCCGTTTTATCACCCAACGGAAATTCTCTAACTTTTTCAAAATCAATGCCAAGAGCTTTCAAAAAGCCCTGTGGTGTTTTTAATAAGACCGAAACACTCGTATTATCCTGATAATTTTGCCCGCCACCCTTTTGATGTCCAAAGGAAATTTTTGTAATGCCCAAGCTTTTTATCTTCTTTTTGACTCCAAAAACAATCACAACAATAATAATTATTGGTAAAGACATAAATAAAATATTTATGAATATTGCTACAACCATAGTATTATTATACAACCATAATTAGATAAGTAAAATAAGTTTATCAAAAAAGACCCATTATTCAATGCGCCTTCTATTTCTAGATTCCCGATCAGGTCGGGAATGACAACTTAAGTAACAATGAAACTCCCCGGGAACCGCTGCCGCTAATCCCGGGGTTTCTTAGGCAGCAGGGACTCATGAGGTCGTATTCTCATGAGAAATACTTGCCATGCACTGACGTGCTTG
>VFKW01000143.1 GCA_009885355.1 Candidatus Berkelbacteria bacterium | reverse complement strand
GAATTGGGCTTTGCGATAGGTGAGATTGGCTTCGTCAACCTTATCAGCACCTTTAAAAGTATTTTCGATAGTGGAGCCGTTTTCGAGATTGCGAAGTTTTGTACGTAAAATTGCGCCGCCGCGGCCTTGTTTTGAGTGCTCGACAAAAATGGTCTCATGAGGAGCGCCGCGAAATTGCATAATAGTGCCGACTTTGATGTCAGAGATGTTTAACATGTATGACTCCCTTCGGTCGTAATTTTCAATTTTCAATAAATTTTACAATTTATTTAATATCAAAGTATTTCAGAAAATATTTTCGTCATTCCGGGCTTGACCCGGAATCTATTCTTGTAATTTCTGGATCCCGGATATCGGGTCCCACCCGCTTCCGGGATGACGGGTCTAGATTTTGGATTTTATTTGACATTGGAAATTAGGATTTTGGATTTATCTTTTACCGGCTGGTAAAAGATAATAGTGCCATGAATCTTGCGCGTTTGATGGCTTGAGCTAGTAATCTTTGGTGTTTGGCGCAGTTGCCGGATTCACGGACACCTTTGATTTTTGCCCAAGAGGTCAAATATTTTTGCAAAATACTGACATCTTTAAAATCGATGTCGATGTTTTTTTTGCAAAATGAACATTGTTTGTGTTTTGATGCTTTAGCCATATAAGTCCTTTCAATTTGTTTGTCATACTGAATTTAGTTCAGTATCTAATTAGTAGATTCCGGATCTGGGATCCCATCCTGTCCGGAATGACGTCGGGGGGTTAAATTTAAAATGGTATATCTTCCAATTTGATTTCGTCGTCGTTGCTAAACGGGTCAGAATCGTTTTTGGCGCTTGGTTTGCTAGCTGACCCTGATGTTGATGGTTTGCTGGTTGTTTTGGTGTCTGATGGGCCTGTGGAGGCTTCTGACATGAAATTGTCGCCATCGGAATGTGTGGATCCGCCGTCTTTTGGACTCAATGCGATGATATTTTCAGCGACGATCTCAGTACGATTTCTTTTTGTGCCGTCCGGTCCATCCCAGTTTCTGGTTTGAATGCGGCCTTCGACGTAGGCTTTTTTGCCTTTTGAAAAAAGTTGAGTTGCGATTTCAGCCAATTTGCCCCAGCAGACGATTTCGTGGTACTGGGTGTCGTCTTGCATTTCACCGTTGGCGTTTTTCCAGCGTCTGTTGGTCGCAACTGCAAATGAGGCAACGGCTTGGCCGTTTGGAGTATATTTAAGTTCCGGATCTCGAGTTAGGTTGCCGATAACCGTGGCGCGATTTAGACTAAACATAAGGCTCCTTTCGCTCCGCTTTGCGGAGCAATTACAAATGTCTAATGTCAAATTTCAAATGAATGTCAAAGCTCTAATGTTAAATTTGGATTTTGGATTTTGAGCTTGATTTGATATTGGAAATTTGGATTTTGTTATTTTAAATTAGTCTTTCAGTAGTTCGTCAAGTTTTTCGTTGAGTTTCTTCAAGCGTTCTTCTTCATCATCTTTTTCGGCTTTTTTCGTTTCTTTGACTTCTTTTTTAACTTCTTCTTTGATTTCTTTGGCAGTTTCTTTGATTTCTTCTTTTACTTCTTTGATCTCTTCTTTGACTTCGGCGATTTCTTCGGTTTTTTCTTCTTCGGCTTTGATTTCTTCTTCTACTTTTGCAGCTTTGGTTTCTTTTTTAGCCGGTTTTTCTTCTTTTTCAACAACTTCTTCTACTTCGGTTTTCTCTGTTTTCTCT
>VFKW01000187.1 GCA_009885355.1 Candidatus Berkelbacteria bacterium | reverse complement strand
GTGAAAACTAAGTGTCTGAGTCAAGCTCATGCTTGACGAGTTTTATTTTTCTGGAAGAGAAGAACCTTTTTTACGCTTCAGGAGAAGTCGTGTAGGGGTATGGGATCATAAGGGACCTAGGGGACGACTTCGAAATGAGTCCCCTGATCCCTTATTACAAACTCGGCACGGAAGTGCCATCTATTAAAAACCTCCTTATTCAAATCCTCCAATATTCCTGCTATAATCAACCTGTTATGTTAGATTTAAATATTTCCATCGCTGGCTTGGCTGGCGTTGGCCCTAAAATACAAGAAAAAATGGAATCCGTCGGTCTCAAAACAGTCAAAGACCTCCTTTTTTATTTCCCCCGGAAATGGGACGATTTTCGCAATTTTACTCCGATCACTTGGGTTCGCCGCGACGAAGAAGTCACTATCAAAGGCACTATTATCAAGGTGACCAAAGATCGTACCCGTCTTCGCAATATGATCATCGTCAAAGCTCGCATTCAGGATCAAACCGGCGAAATCACCGCCGTTTGGTTCAATCAAGGATTTATCGAGCGCATGTTAAAAGAAAATCTCAAAGTCACTCTTCATGGCAAAGTCGATTATGACTGGAAAAACAAAGAGCGCATTCTCGCCTCGCCGGTCATCGTCAAAGAAGAAAAAATTGTTCCCGTTTACAGTGAATCATCCGGCATTCCCTCCAAAATCTATGAAAAAATCATCAATTCCGCCTTATCGGTCGTGGCCAATCTCGAAGAATGGTTGCCTGAGCAAATCAAAGAAAAATATGACCTCATAGATCTTTCTGAGGCTGTCAAACAAATTCATCATCCTTCCTCTTTTGAAGCTTTAGAAGCCGCCAAGTCCCGCCTTGCTTTTGATGAATTATTTTTGATCGCTTTGTCGATGGCCAAAATTCGTTCCCAAATGCAAAAACAAAACGGATTCACTATGAAAATAGATGAGCAATTATTAAAAGATTTTGTCGCCGATTTACCTTTTAAATTGACCGACGCTCAACGTAAAGTCGCCTGGGAGATCATCAAAGACCTTGGAAAAGGCATACCCATGAATCGCCTTGTCGAAGGTGACGTCGGCTCCGGTAAAACCATCGTCGGCGCCATGGCCGCCTTGGTTGTAATCAAAAATGGCTTTCAGACAGCTTGGATGGCGCCGACCGAAATTCTCGCCAAACAGCATTATAAAAATATGTCTTCTTTGCTTGAAAAATATGGCATCAAAACCGCTCTTGTCACCGGCAGTGTCAAAGAAGATCACACAGTTGCTGATATGATTATCGGCACTCAAGCCCTCATTCAGGAAAAAATGCAATATCGAAACCTCGGTCTAGTCATCGTCGATGAGCAACATCGTTTCGGCGTTAAACAACGCGGCGCCCTACACAACACTCAACAGGGTAGTCATCCTGAACTTGTTTCAGGATCTTCTCTGTCGTCAGACTCCCCAACTACCAACCCCCAACCCCCAACTACTTCTCAAGAAATGCCTCCGCATTTCCTGAGCATGACCGCCACCCCCATTCCTCGCACCTTAGCCCTCGCACTCTATGGCGACCTCGACATTTCCATCATCGATCAAATGCCCGAGGGCAGGCAAGTCGTCCAAACCGAAGTTATTCCGCCCGAAAATCGTCACCAGGCGTATAAATTTATCGCCTCCCAAATCAATGAAGGTCGCCAAGCCTTCGTCATTTGTCCCCTCATCGACACGAAAAAAAAGGACCTCTCTGAAGCCGCATTAGAATTTGACCTCACTCAAACTGAATTATTTGAAACCGAAAAAAAATCCGCCACTCAGGAATATGAAAAATTATCCAAAGATATATTCCCTGATCTAAATATCGGCCTTCTTCATGGCAAGATGAAAAACAAAGAAAAAGAAGAAATCATGAATCAATTCGCCTCAGGCGACATCAATATTCTCGTCTCCACTGCCGTCGTCGAGGTTGGGATAGATATCCAAAATGCTACTGTCATGATGATCGAAGGCGCCGAACGTTTCGGCCTAGCCCAGCTCCACCAATTCCGCGGCCGTGTCGGCCGAGGCAAGCATCAGTCTCATTGTTTCCTCTTTCCGCAAAGCTGGTCAGAGCCGACCAAAGCCCGCCTTGAGGCCCTTGTCGATAGTCATAATGGTTTTGAGTTGGCCGAAAAAGATTTACAATTACGCGGCCCCGGAGAACTGGTCGGCATCAAACAATCAGGTTTACCAGACTTGAAAATGGCCTCATTGACTGATACAATTTTAATTGGAAAAGCCAGAAATGCTGCTGAAATAATCATCGATAAAGATTTGGATAATTTCCCGCGCTTGCAAAAAAAACTCGAAGAATTCCAACAAACCAGACACCTGGAATAAGCAGTAAGCTAGTAAGCCAATAAGCCCCTAAGGGGCCACCTAGTGGCTGATAAGAAGTATGCCATAATCATTCCAAATAGCGTCATCCCTATAATTGAAAATTACATAATTGTAAATTTATTGAGAACTGAAAATTATAAATTGTAAATTATATTATCTTACTAGCTTACCAGCTTATTAGCTTACTTGGGGGTTAAAATGCAAAAGTTTCTCGAAAAATACCAAACCTACATCACTATTGCTCTGGTTTTATTTATCGCTCTTGGCGGTTTGGTTTTACTTTATCAAGAGCAACGCGACAAGGTTATTTCGGCCAAAAATTCTTTAGAAGTCGAAAAACAGAGCTGGCAATCCCAAAAAGACGAGATGACAGGTCAGATTGCTGATCTGCAAAAGCAGATCGAAGACGTTCAAAAACAAAAAGCCGCCGCTCCTGTAGCCGCAGCCGCCCAATCCGGTCAAGTCGCCGGCGCCGCCACCCAAAATCCCGCCATATCAGGTCTGATAAATCTCAACACCGCCGACCTCGCCGCCTTTGACACATTGCCCGGCATCGGTCCATCAAAAGCCCAAGCGATCATCGACTATCGCACCCAAAAAGGCAGTTTCAAAAAGATCGATGACCTAAAAAACGTCAAAGGCATAGGGGACGCCACCTTCAACAAATTAAAATCCAAAATCACAATATAAATCAGCTGATAAGCTGGTAAGCTGGTAAGCTAATAAGCTAATAAGCTAATAAGCTAATAAGTCGTAAGTGGCTGAAGATGGCGTAGATGTCGCAGATGTCGCAGATGCCCGGAGGGGTGCCCGGTAGGGTGCAGTAAGCTAATATTGTTCGACCCTGTGGAGAACTTACTTCTACAACGATATTCCGGCTCCCTCTCCTTGTCATTCCGACCCTGCCTGCCGGCAGGCAGGCGCAGTGGAGGAATCGGTTCTTTCTCCATATGTCATTCTGTTCGTCATTCTGAGCCTGCGAAGAATCTAGGCCGCAGCCGTCCCAGCTTAATTCTTATCAGCTTACCAGCTTATTAGCTCGACTCCCTCCCCATTTACAAAACCCCAACAATAGGGTAAAATTACCTATGTAGAAACATATATGCTCGGGTGGTGAAATGGTAGACACGCTAGCCTTAGGAGCTAGTGAGGTAAAACTCATGCAGGTTCAAGTCCTGTCCCGAGCACCATTTACAAAAAAGCACGGTTGTGCTTTTTTGTTTTATAAAGTAATTTAGAACTAGGCCATCATTTAAGGGGGTGATCATCATGGCCAGACATCCTATTGATCATTTGGAGTCGAATTTAACTCTAAATGAGCGTCAGGCAGCCTCGCACCTTGAGGCGGATATCGATTATTACCTGGACAATCATAGTCATAAACCAGGTGAGTATTTCGAGATTTCGTTGAAAATCGATAATTGTCTGGGATGCGATACCAAGGCCATCTTCGATTATATATCTTCGAAATTTCTGCTCATCACTTGGCAAGTCTGCGACTGGAAAGAGCCCAGCCCTGTCGATCCAGACAATCCAAACAAATACCTTTTCTGCCTCCGTGTCCCAGACCCCAAGTCAAATATCCAGAACTCATAACTCCCCGTCCTTCTTCAGCCCAGCCTTAAAAAGGCCGGGCTATTTTCTTCTAAAATAATCATCTACATTGCAAACTACTTCCTATTCAGATATAATTGAACCATAAAAAGAGGCAAAATATGAATGATAAATTTAATTCCATAACTTCAAAAAAATTATATTCCCAAGCTGGCAGCGGCGTGGCTATTTATATCATCGCCGCCGCTTACAGCGGCTTTCGCATGGTAGAACAATTAGGCTATCGCTACCAAGAATATTATTTTCAAACTAAAAATGGCTATGTCGAAATGCACTATATTGAAGACGATTTAATTAAAGTTTGGCAAATTATCAAGCAAAAAATCCTCAATAATTCCGATTACATAATAAATATCAAAAATAAATATGAAGAGATTTTCTCAAGACATAAAAAATTCTTCCAACAAATCGATAACACAGATTTTTCATTACTTACTAACGAAACTCTTGAAGAATATGTAAATAAGATCGAAATAGCTCAGTCAGATTCCGTCGGTCTAGCCCATATTATTGAGTCTATAAGTTTTAAAGGCGAGTCAGAATTTAGACAAAGTCTTGAGCAAGAAATTCAAAACGGCTCTCAAATGAATGAATATTTCTTAAAATTAACATCACCTAATCAATATTCATTTATAGCTCAAGAAGAAGATGAATTACGGAAAATTGCCGCGCTCAGCCCGGAAAAACAAGAAATCGAATTACAAAAACATCTCAAAAAATACTTCTGGATACAAAATAGTTACTTTGGACCCCAGGAGATTGACCTCGATTTTTTCCGCAAACGAATGGCCCAAATAAATTATTTAAAAAAAGAGCAAATCGTTTCAGATGAAGAGAAAATCCAGCTTACGAAAGAATTAAATATTTCTCAAAAAACCAAGCAGTTAGCTGACATTTTGGCACTTTCGACCGTCTGGAGGGATGAAAGAAAAGCAAATATTTTAAAAACAATCCATTATTTCTCCAAAATTAATACTGAGATTGCTAGACGTCTAAATGTAGATGTAAAACTTGTTGAGCATATGACTTTACATGAACTGCGCCAGTTTTCATCTCTAGATAAAAAAGGATTAAAAGAAAAATTAGTCGAAAGATATGACGGTTCATATTATTATTTAAACGGAACTGATGAATTGGTTATCAGCGGTCCTGAATATAGAAAGATTTGTTCTCAGATGGAAAACAAAAGCAATCACAAAATAACTGATGAAATTCGTGGAATGATTGCCAACGGCGGTTCTGTCATTGGTCGGGCGGTTATTTGTAAAGGCATTTCCGAATTTTCCAAGGTACAAGACGGAGATATTTTGGTCACTTCAATGACTCGCCCAGAATTCATGCCCATCTTGCGCAAAGTCGCCGCCATTGTCACCGACGAAGGCGGTATTACTTGCCACGCTGCTATTGTCGCAAGAGAATTAAATATCCCGGCCGTGATCGGCACCAAAGTTGCAACAAAAATCATAAAAGATGGTATGATGGTCGAGGTAAAAGCAAACCATGGATTGGTGAAGATCCTAGTATCATAATAAGGTGAAGAAATGATTGACCCAAATAAAGAATTATTTAAATGGGGACCGATTGACGGCAAGCCTATTTATATAGACGGCTTTACCTATTCTTTTGAAATTTTCCCAAAACACTATAATGGCACTTGGCCAGATTTGATTGGCTATTTTAAAGATGAAAAAATTACTTTCATCGGCGACAATGAAGATTTATATAATGAAGGTGAAAATTTATTTAAAAAATACATTTTAAATGAGTCGCAACTTGTCCGAGAGTACAAAAGCTGGCAAGAGGCTGCACGAAAAATTATTGACTATCAAAACAAAGAATATAAAGATTTCTCCGATAAAGAACTAACCGCTGTCTATCAAGCTTTTCTTCATGACATTTTGAATTTTTGGCTTCCAGGTTTTTTACCCGAATTGAGCAATTGGGGTGGCGAACGTCTGCTAAAAAATATGATTCTCAATCAGAATAAAGATAATTTTGTCGAAATTTTTGAGAAAATGAGCGCTCCTGAAGATCTTTCTTTTTTCCAAAAAGAAGAGCGAGAATTATTGGAGATTATATTTATTGATGACCTGAAAGCCAAAGAACAAGCACTGATCAATCATCAGCAAAACTATTATTGGCTTAGAAACAATTATGCCGAGACCCAAATACTCAATCTTGATTTTTTTAAACATGAATTGGATCAAATCGATGAACAAGTCGCCAGAAAAAAAATCTCCAAAATTGATTGCTATATAAATGAAATAAAACAATCAAAATCTGATATTATAAATAAATATCAATTACCAAAAGATTTAGTCGAGCTTGCTCATAAATTATCTTTTAGTATCTGGTGGCAAGATCTTCGAAAGAAATATATTTTTATCATCAATCACATTCTGACTCAATTTTTAAATGAAACTGCCAGTCGTAAAAATATCAATTTTGACGATCTTACCTATTATCGTCAATTCGAAATCACCGATCTATTGAAACACAATCAGCAAATCGACGTCGCAAATCGTAAAAAAAGTTATATTCTCTATTATCATCGCCAAGAAGGTGTTAGTGAAATGGAAGGCAATCAAGCCAGCCAATACATTTTACCTTATCTTGAGCATAAAATTACAGATAATGCCCATCAAATAAAAGGGGTAGTGGTCAGTCGCGGTCATAGCAATATAACTGGAAAAGTCTGTTTACTCTTTTCACCAAAAGACACTTCAAAAATGCAAAACGGTGATATTTTAGTCGCCCCCATGACCTCCCCCGACTTCATCGTCGCCATGCGAAAAGCCTCCGCCATCATCACCGACGAAGGTGGCATGACATCCCACGTCGCCATCGTGTCCAGAGAGCTCGGCATCCCTTGTATAGTCGCCACCAAAATCGCCACCAAAGTTTTAAAAGATGGTGATATGGTCGAGGTAGATACGAATGAAGGCAAGATTAGAAAAATGGAGGAATATGAGTAATTTTCAAAGTGAATCAGAGATTAATCATGCCGTCCTAGCTATTGCCGATCTAATGGAAAAATTTGGGTTCCAAAAGACGGATTGGATGATTGGAAAAAATGTTTCCCTTTATTTTGAAGGTGTCTTTGATTCTCCCGATCAGGTTTCTAAAGACATTAGTGTTCATCTAGACAAAGAAAAATTGCCTTGGTCGGAAAAAACAAAAAACCGTTCTATTATTCCACCATCGGGTAGTATCTATCTTGAGCAATATTTATCTACTCAAGATAAATATAAAATTGGCATCGATTTTTGGCCTGATTCCACTGATGATGGTACTCTCGACTTAATCAAGCAAAACCCTACTTATTTAAGGCTTAACGATAAACAAATTAATATCGAAACCATGGATAAATATATTAGACGTAGACTTTCACTGTGCGAGTATTATTTACAAAAAACTCCCCAAGAAATTATGGATTATTATTATGCCAATCTTCAAAGATATCAAGCTCGTATAAAAATTTATGAAAAAATAATAAAAAAAGCACGGCAGCTCGGACTCAAAGGTGTGGAATCAAGGGCCGAAAAAACAATCGTCATTTTTGATGAGATTATTAAAAAAGCTTATCCTGAATTACTTACAACAGTAGACTCTCAAGATCCAAAAATTGAAATACTTAAAGGATTTACAGCATTTAAAATAGATGAAAAAATCAGAGGAAAAGTGGCTTGTCCCGAATCAAATGAAGAAAATATACGATCAAATGAAAAGTTAATTTACGTTTTTAGTCATTTTGGCCCGGCTGAAACTCACTATGCTTATAATGCAAGAGCTTTATTAACTGAAGGTGGAAGCATTACTTGTCATGCCGCCATTGTCGCAAGAGAACTTAAGCTGCCTTGTATTGTCGGGATCAGACACTTGATAAATAATATTCATCATGGTGATGAAGTTGAAATTGATTTCAAAAATGGTGTTGTAAAATTAATCAAAAATAAGGAGTAACATGCTAAACGATTTTAAACAAAAAGTCGAATCCCTAGCTAAAAAACGTCGTCCAAAGATCATGATTGGTCTCTATCAAGGTCGAATGAATGAAAATATTGCTGAAAGCATTCGCAGAGCTCAAAAAGAAATCGCTGATCTGGTCGTCGTCGGCGCTCCAGTTGAAGGTGTTGAGAGTATTGAAGTCGGCCCTGATATGACTGAAATTCATGATAAAATGGTCGAGATTATTGAAAAAGGTGAAGTCGAAGGCGTTGTCAGGGGTAATGTCGAAGAACATGGGCTGCTTCGAAAACTGATGGCAAAATATGCTGTTGGCATGGCCGAAAATGAAGCTCGTATTCAAAATCCTTGCGTAATGGAAGACATTAACGGCAATGTTTTTATTCTCGGTCCCGGCAGCACTGTCTGGGGTCGCAATGATCAGGAAAAAATTTATTGGACTGATTCATCTATAAAATTCTTAGCTAGCTTTGGTTATGATAAACCAAAGCTCGGTTTTCTGACTTCCATTCGCGAAGCAAATTATAAAAAAACTACGGTCGAAAACGAAGACACTTTGTGGAGTTATAAAACTTGGGAAAGTGCCGAAAAATTAGTCAAATACTATCAAGACAAAGGCTTTGAAGCTAAAAATTATGAGATCCATGTTGAGCATGCCGTTAAAGATAATTGTGATATTATCTGTGTCGCCGAAGGTCCGATGGGTAATGCAATGTTCAGAGGAGCTTTCTTTTTAGGTGGTGCAAAATTACTTGCCGGACCGAGAATGGCCTTAAAAATTCCGTATGAAGATACGAGTCAAAGTGAGCAAGATTACTATAATCATATTTTATTCGCTGCCGCATGGATAAATGGCAATCAAAATAAATAAGGAGTAAAAATGGAGCAGGAAACTAACTGTCAAGAACACGAAGCAAGGACTTTTGAAGCATGTCAAAAATTACAAGAGCATGGATTGGAACTTGATACTGATTACGCTTTTGAAATTGATGAAGAAATGTCAGGAGAAGTAAATGCTGCCATTGCAATGGCACTGTATCTGTACCAAAACGAACTGCACGACTACGAGAATACCGTTTTGACAATACAGAAAGTATCCAGAAACTATTCTCCATGGAGTTCAAAAATTTATACCTTAAGAAAAT
>VFKW01000137.1 GCA_009885355.1 Candidatus Berkelbacteria bacterium | reverse complement strand
CTTCCGGGATGACGATATGGATTTTCATCTGGTTCTAGTTTTTATATTTCTCGATTGAAAATTCGCCTGAAGTCCTGTATAATATAAAAAAGTAAAGGATCAAAATGGCAAATATTAATGAACTAAAAAATTACGATTTTACCCTGCGCGAAAAATACTGGCAACAATTTTGGGAAGACAATCAGATTTACAAATATGATCCTGCCTCCCAAAAAGAAGTTTTTTCCATCGACACGCCTCCGCCATATGTCTCTGCTTCCCACCTGCACGTCGGCCACGCCATGAGCTATACTCAGGCCGAATTCGTCGTTCGCTACAAACGCATGATGGGATTCAATGTCTTTTATCCGATGGGCTTTGACGATAACGGCCTGCCAACTGAAAGATTTGTTGAAAAAAAATATAAAATTGATAAATCCCATACTTCCAAAAAAGAATTTATTGATCTTTGTTTACAAGCCACCAAAGAAGGCGGCGAAACCTACAAAAAGTTTTGGCAAAGCCTGGGCGTCAGCGTCGACTGGTCCTTGCTTTACAGTACTATCAATGAGCATTGCCAGCGCACCAGCCAACGCTCTTTTATCGATCTTTTTCAAAAAGGCCTCATCGAACACAAAGAAGGTCCGGTTATTTGGTGCCCTAAATGCCAGACCGCCCTTGCCCAATCCGATCTCGACGATCTGGAGCAAAACACTTTTTTAAACTATATAGATTTTAAATTTGAAGATGGCACAACCGCCCCGATTGCCACCACCAGGCCCGAATTATTGCCCGCCTGCGTCGCCCTCTATACCAATTCCAAAGACCCTCGTTTTGCCAAATATATTGGCAAGAAAGCCAAAGTGCCGATTTTTAATTATGAAGTTCCGGTATTATCCGACGACAATGTCGACCCTGCCTTTGGCACCGGCCTCATGATGGTTTGCACTTTTGGTGATGGCGAGGATATTGAAAGATGGAAGCGTGATTCACTAGAAACTAGAATTGTCTTTGACAAAGCCGGACGTTTGACAGACAAAGCAGGGGATTATGCTGGTTTAAAGATCAATGAAGCTAGAAAACAGATTTTAGAGGATTTGAAAGAAAATCTTGTCAAACAAGACGCCATTTCCAACGTCTGTAACGTCCACGAGCGCTGCGGCACCATCGCAGAATTTATCGTCACTCCTCAATGGTTTATCAATGTCGTCGATCATAAAGCGGACTGGATCAAACGTGGAGACGAGCTCAACTGGTATCCCAAATTCATGAAATCAAAATTCGACGCTTGGATCGATGGACTCAAATGGGACTGGTGCATTTCTCGCCAGCGCTATTATGGCGTCCCATTTCCAGTTTGGTATTGCGATGATTGTGGTCAGATCGTTTTGCCATCTGATGACGAATTGCCTGTTGATCCGACCAGCTTAGCTGCTCCCAAAAATGGTTGTTCCAAATGTGGCTCCAAAAAATTGCGTCCAGAACACGACGTCATGGACACTTGGATGACATCCTCCTTAACTCCATTGATCAATGCCAATTGGCAATATCCGAGTGATAAAAATCTCATGGCCAAGATCTATCCTATGAGCTTGCGTGTTCAAGCTTTTGAGATAATTCGTACCTGGCTTTTCTATACTATTGTCAAATCCCATTATCATACCGACTCCCTGCCTTGGAACGACGTTATGATTTCAGGCTGGGGCTTGGACGAAAAAGGCCGCAAGATCTCCAAATCTCTTGGAAATTTTGTCGAACCAGAAAAAATTATTGAAAAATATTCTGCCGATGCCTTGCGCTACTGGTCCGCCGAATCCACTCTCGGGCAAAATCTGCGCTACAATGAAGAAGAAGTCAAAGTCGGCAAGCGCACCATTACCAAGCTCTGGAACGCCTCAAAATTTGTCATCTCACATCTTGAAGAATATCAATTCCAAGATTCAGACAATCAACATCTCGAACCTGCTGATCGCTGGATTTTATCCGAGCTTCAAAAAACCATCAAAGCCTATCATAAGAATTTCTCCGTTTATGAATACGCCAAAGCCAAAGACGCCGTCAATAGTTTCTTCTGGGATAAATTTTGTGACAACTATTTAGAGTTCGTCAAATACCGCCTTTATGATGAAAATACTTCCGAAGAGTCAAAGGCAGCCGCCAAATGGACACTTTATAAGGCTCTTTACAATATCCTGCAGCTTTTCGCTCCGATCATGCCATTTATCACCGAAGAGATCTACCAGCTTTACTTTATCAATCAAGATAAAAACATCAGTATTCATTTAACCCAGTTGCCTCAGGTTGAAAAAGGCTTGCTCATAAACGATCAGGAATTAAAATTTTCCGACATTCTTCTGATCGTTCAGGAGGTCCGAAAATATAAAGCTTCTAAAAATTATTCTATAAAAAAAGAATTATCCGAACTTATAGTTGAGATGACCAATGACGACGCCAAAAATTATACTGATCTACTAAAAGCTGTCTTATCATTTCAAAAAATAACCGCCGGCAAAGGCGAAACAACCCTCTCTCCAGATCTAAAAATCACCATCAAAGAATAATAAGCGACCCCTCCAGCTTATTGCTTATTGCTTAATTCTTACCAGCTTACTGTGTGCAAATATCCCCTTCCAGTTGTCATTCCGGTCGGGAAGGGTTCCCAGAACCGCCTGCCTGCCGGCAGGCAGGGAATCCAGGAAACTTAATAAATAGATCCCGGATATCGGGTGCCAACCGCTTCCGGGATGACGGTGCGTGGGTAGATACCCCCTCAGCTTATTGCTTAATTCTTATTAGCTTATTAGCTTACCAGCTTATTTAGCTTTTCTAACATATTTAGGGAAATTTTTAATAGCTAATAGTATAGATTTCCTATATTTTCTCAAATAATATACCAGAGATCCAAGTAGTAGCAAAATTAAGAATATTAAATACCAATTTATTACCCAAAAACTACTGCTTGTGGTCAGTGTCTGCTTGCTGTCAAAGCCGTATTTCAAAACTATAGTGGCAGAGTACCGGCCAAATAAAAATCTTTGTGGATCCCACGCAGTCACCATTTTTTTTGTCATATTTGGCAAAATTGTCTCACCCTCAAGTGGGATTTCATCGATCTGCGTTCCCATTAAATTTGTAACAACTATTGTCCCTTCTGGTTTTATATGATTATTGCCGGTATTTTTCATTCTCAAATTGAGGTCGAAGTTTTTGTTTCCAGTTTCCCTTTTAATTGTAAATGTGGAAATTTTCGCCTCATCGACGATATCTCCGACCACGCTTAATAATACAATTGAAGCCACTTTTGTCGATCCAGATGATTCCCCGACTTTTTTATTCAAATGTTCTGAGCTGATGATGATGGTTGCATAATGCCCACCGGATTTAGCCTCTTTGGGTACATCAATATTAAAAGTTATCACTCTGGTTTCTTTTGCCTTAAATTCCAAGCCATTTTGTTTGAACATTATCCATTTTGGCAAGTCATTCGTCGCTCGGGGGTCACCTTGGGGCATAACAACTATCCCGCTTTCTCCTGAAGTTTCAAGTTTTTCAACACTGAGTGCCAAAATTACCGGCTCATTATCCTCATTTGTCAATCGAAGCGCCTGTGTCACCATTTGCCCCTGGTCGCCCCAGATTTCAAATTTCGCCGGCGTGACCGTGATATGGTCATTTACACTTTCAATCTCTTGCGCTTGCGTTTTATATATACCAAAAAAACTAAAACCTAAGATAAAAAATATAATAAAAATAAGTATTTTTTTCATAAACTAACTACTTTCAAACAATTAATAGAGACCGCTGAAAAACCTAATTTAATTGACCAAATTCTATGAATATTGTTCGAGCCCTGCCTACCGGCAGGCAGGTTGTCGAGAACTGCTCGGTTTATACTTCTCGACTCGCTTCGCTCGCTCGAAGAATAATTAAGTTTTTCAGCGGCCTCTAGTAAGCTCACTCTACTTTATGCGGCATCGCTTTTGGACCTTATAAGCCACGAAGTGGCCCCTTCGGGGCTTGCGGGCTTATCAGCTTACTAGCTTATTAAGCTTACTGCTTACGCCTCTATATATAATATACGATCATCTGCCTTAAAAAACAACGCTTGGCGCAAAAAATTACACTTATCAACAGGTTATCCACATCCAAGGCTTTGCAAGTGCCGTTTAATCCATGTACAATTAATGTGTATGAGTGAAGAAAAAGAGGGGAAAACAATATCTCACCAAGGAAAAGCAACATTAGGTGGAGACAGTGTTGTTGTTATTGGAATTGACAAAGATATCTCAAATATCGAAGAGCAGCTCAAAAAAGCCCAAGATACCCTCGACGAATTACAATCTCTCAAGGTAAAGCTCGAGGAAGACCGACTCAAAAAACAACAAGAAGAAAAAAAGCAGCAAGAGCTATTGGACGCCGTCAAAGTCAACGAAGAGAATACCAAGCTCAAAACCGAAATGAAAAATTACCAAGGTGAGGTCAATTCCCTAAAAGATATTATCGCTTCTCTCAAAGATGATTTGATCAAAAGTACTGACCAGCTTCAGCAAAAAGTCACCAATTCCTTGAAGATTCTCGAAGAAGCCGAAGCAGGCTTAAAAAGTCAAAATTTAAATATTACTGTTTCAACCTCTCCAAAAACAGAAGAACCTACTCCTGCCCCAACTCCATCGCCCGAACCTCAGGCCGCTCCTGAGCCTGTCCATGTAGCCTCTGAACCTGCTCCGGCTGAGTCGCCAATAATACCGGTAGTAACTACCGAAACAGCAGCTTCTCTTAAAACAGCTTCCGCCGAAGAAATCGCCCAAGCCCAAGAGGATGCTGAGTCTATTTCTATTGAACAAGAACTTGATGAATATAAAAAAATCAAAGAAGAACTTTCGGCCCTCGAAGACGGTGATACTCCGCTTGAGAAATCCGAGGTTAATAATGTCATCACGTCCACTCCGATTAAAGAGGCTATGGACGAAGAACATATTCCAATCCCAAGTGACAACCCACCTCAGAAAACTGCCGATGGCAATATCCCAATCCCTGTAAAAGTAAATATCACCCCAGCTACCCCAGTCAAATCAGTTGAAGAAGCTGAGCCAATTGAAACTCCAGAAACACCAACTAAAACAGAGGAGAAAAAAGAAGAGAAAAAGAAAAAAGGCTTCTTATTTTTCAAGAAAAAAAATAAACCAGCCGCCATTCACCAGATAAAGCCAGAACCAAAAAAAGAGGAGTCAGAAGAAGAAAAACCCTCTAAAAAAGGTAAGCTTATTCATCTATTCAAGAGAAAACATAAAATCAAAAAAGAAGCCGAGGCCTCACACTCAAATAAAGACGATGGAAGGCCGGCAAATCCAAAAGCAGATAGCGCCAGCGGCGGCCTATTAATGAAAACTGCTGTATTACTACTGATCCTTTTTATCGGTGGCATTGGCTACCAAATTAAAAATGCCGATAAAGTCCGAAAAGTCTATATCGATCAAGTTAAAGGTGAAGTTAAAGGCGCTTCAACCAGCAAGACGATCGTCGGCCAAGATGGCACCGAAATAAATAATACTTCTCCAGAAGATCGCTACAAAGAGGCATTCACTGATGAACCTTTTGAAAATTCCAATTGGGTCACCTATGAAAATCCTGAGCTCGGCTTCAAAATCGAATATTCCAAAAATACTTCAAACCTTTATCAGCCCCTCGACAGCACCAGCACTTGGTTTTTACGTAAAAACGGTTATCTTGTGAAAATCGATAAAATCACTACCGAGCAGACCCTTGAGGAATATCAAGCCAGTCAAAAAAGCGGTATTGATTATAAAGTCGAAAATGCCACTTTCGCTGGTCAGCCGGCATTGCTTTTGACCTTAAATGAATATATGGAAGTCCAGGGGAACTATTATCTGGTTAAAAATGGATCCGATCTTTATAAAATCTGGTACAAGACTTTTGCTCCAGGGGAGGAAGTCGATGATGAGCAAAGAGTCCAGCGCATGATAGGATCATTCAATTTTACTGACCCAAAGCCAATTACAAAAGCTAAAAAAACCAAAAATTAATCATCTTTACGCGTCAATAGATTTCAAATCTACATTTAAAGTCCGTAGCTCAAGCTTTCTGGACCTGCCGTATCGTCATCCATATATTAAATTTCCTGGATTCCCTGCCTGCCGGCAGGCAGGCGGTTCTGGGAACCCTTCCCGACCGGAATGACGACTGGAGGGGGATATTCAAACGCAGCAATCTGCGGGGTATTAACCCAAATGGAGAATAAAGTTTGAATTACGGCAAAAATTGAAAGTATCATCAATATGAAAAAATTAACATTAAATTTCCCAAAGTTTCGTCGAAAGGATAATAATAAGTTTGGTCTAGCTGGTTTTTTAAAAGGCCTTCGTTTTTTTTATAAATTCATATCATATATATCGATAAAAAAAATCATCCCCGAAATATTTCTCTCTTTCATTTTGATTGGATTTCTTACCATAGCTCCAATTGCCGACTTTTTAGTCATATATTTTTTTTCAAGCACACTTATCACTTGGGCAATATTTAGCCATGTAAAAAAAATTTACCAAAAAGTATTCACGATTATTTTTCTCATATTTAGCTTGGCCATTCTATATTTTATGGTAAAAATTGACAAATTGTTATATATTTTACCGATAATATCTCTAATTGAGTTTATTGGATTAATTATAATTTTTCAAACAAAAAAAATCGCAAAACCGGCATCCAAAAATCTCAGAAAAATTATTTATTATGGGCTAGTAGCTTCAAATATTGTTTTAATAATTTTTATTTGCCAGCAAATAATTTCTCTAAATAATCAATCCAAAAAACTCAACCAAAAACTATTAAATATATCAAATAATCTACCAAAAATCCAAAAGCAAATCGATCAAAAAGCCCAAAAGCTCTCAAAAGACCAATTTATCAAGCAATTTATTTTGGACAATAATCCATCTGATCTTTCAAGTTACACTCAAAATCTTATGGTAAGAAATAAGTTAACTTATTTGGTTATTACAGATCAGATCGGCAATGTTCTAGTGAGGGCAAATATGCCAAATAAAATAGGGGATAGTTTTTTCAACGAAATACCCGCTGCAAAAGAAGTCTTCCAGTCAGGCTCTTTTATGAGTTTTGAGAAAACTGGAAAAAATAATATTAATATGATTTCCGGCCGCGTCATCAAAAATGATCAACAGGAATCTATCGGTGCTGTTTTTGCCGGTGACTATTTTGGCGACACTCTTGCCAAAAAGCTGGCTCCTACAGGACAGAACTTAGCCATAGCCGCCACATCCGGCATTGTGGGTAAATATTCAACCGATAATCAAGTCAATAAAGTTTTTCAATTTACTGATTTACTTTCACATTTACAATTATCAGAAACTAAAACGAAACTTTTTGTATATTCTGATCAAATTTATCTAGCCGGTCAAACATTACTCGAAAATTCTCAAGGACAGTCTATCGCAAAAATTATCCTTCTTGAAAAAATTGGTAAAAAAAGCTTTTCGATAAATCAAAAAATGACCGCTTTAAAACCAGCTAGATCGACTGCAAACGTAAAATTTCTTGAGCCGATAACAGTTCGTTATCTCAGTAATTATCTTCATCCCGAGGGCGAGCTTCACTATCAATTAATGCTTCGGCCAAATCAACAATTAAAAAATATAAATCTAAAACTAACTTACACTTCCAGTCTTCTTGTATATATCAATCAAGATTCGAAAAATTCCATTTGTAGTGGCATTCCGACTATTAGTCAAGGTGCTGGGACAATTAGTATAAATTGTCAGATAGGCCCGATAAAATCTCCCATTATTTCCGATCTTATTTTTAAGGCAAAATCAAATGGCATCGCCAATTTGGCTATCAACCCCAGCGAGTCCTATCTAATCCTCTCGGATGGTCACAAAACCTCGCTAGACGGATTTTCCCTCACCAACAACTACATTATAACCCCATAGAAATATTGCTCTCATGCAACTATGTAATCCTGAGCCCGCAGGCATGTCATTCCAGCGCCCCCAATTCTAGTCATCCTGAGCCCGCAGGCGAAGGATCTAGTCGTCAGACGCACCCCCATTATTCCTTATTCTTTATTCACTATTCAATCCGCGCCGGTTCCTATGGGGATTTTTTTTAAATTTTAAATTTTAAATTCTAAATTAGTATGTCGTCGTAATATTATACTGAATCACCCCTGCGTAGCTATCAGGCGTTTGGTTTTCATTTACTTCAATACCATATGTGACATATGCTTCAGTTCCAGCACGATCTCTTAAAAGGTTTGAAGACATGATTAAATGAGCCGTTGAGCTAACCGGCCCAAATTTGCCCACCCCGTGACCGTTAGACCATATATTTGTAAGGCTTAATTCCTGATCGATTCTGCCATCACTCGTATTCGCTCCGACCCAGCCACTATCCGAGTTCGTATTCCCTTCTGGCGACTCCCAGTCCTGCGGACTATTCCACCCTCCATTAGTTGGTAAAAATGGTGATATTAGGTTATTTGGATCCAGTCCTTGTAGAAAGCCGTCTAATTTCATCATCACATTATATCCATGCGGCGCCGTTGTTGAGGCAAATATTTTATGAGCCATAAACACAGGCTCATTAATATTTAATTGGCCAAAATCAATTGCATCATAAGTGCTCGTCCTTGTCGTTGTAATACCATTTGGAGTTGAATTATTCGTCACCCCAGAAATTGTAAACACAAGTGACGGCGTATCTTCGAGTTGATATTCTGCCCCGCCACTATCTACAAGAGTTGATCCATCGTCAGAATAAGTAGCGATATTGACCCAGCATTTATCATATATCATTTCGTCCACTGTACAATCTCCTAGTTCTGCTGTGTGCATACTTGCTAAAGTTACAGACACGCTCGTGCCGGATGCTATTTCTTGCCCATCGTCAAATTTTAAAAATAAAGTTCCATTTGATGAAGCGCTGGTATCCAGCCCCCAGTTCCCATAAGTTATCCCGCTTGCAGAGTCAAAGGTGGCATTTGTCAGATCTTGGGTTGCCGGTTCGTTGCCGTTATCTGAGGCTCGAACAAAATAAAAATAAATTCGCTTCAGTGTAGCTGTCGTGGCTGGTTTGAAATTTACAGTAAAATTTGTCGTATTACTCGGTCGCATATCCCCCAGAGCTACCGACGTCTCACTCAAGGCGCCTGCTCTTACAATAGGAATATAACCAAAAAACCATACTATAAGTAAACAAAGGGCAAAATATTTATTTTTCCAAAATTTATTTAGCATATCCATATTTTAACCCAAATAACCATTTTCTACAATTGAATAAGTATTTATTAAAAAAGACCCCTTGCGGGGTCTTTTTTAAAACTAATTTACGATATTAGTATTTAGGAACGACGTTGTATTGAAGAACACCTACATAACTATCAGATGGTTGATACACATCTACTTCAAGAGCGTATGAAACCACTGTTGGAGTCACACCATCGTTCTGATCACCATCTTCCATCATAAGATGTGGACTATCACCATTGGCAGGGTTATTACTGCTTAATGGCGCCCATTTTGTAGCAGAAAAGTTCGCAATACCTGTCAGACCGGAATATTGACTTGTATTATAGCCCAACCAGCCGGTATTAGTATTTTTGGTCGCTGCGGTTGGCGAAGTCCAGGCTTGTGGAGTTGTCGCATTTGCCGCATTTCCAGCATAAGGATCAATATTATTTCCAGCG
>VFKW01000029.1 GCA_009885355.1 Candidatus Berkelbacteria bacterium | reverse complement strand
TAGCAATAAGTACTCCTATATTGGAGCAATGAGAATAAACGTGATCGGGACCGGCTTGTCAGCAGTAGTAGAAAATGCTCGGCCAAAAGCTCCAGATATCGGTTTTGCGTTGACAGTTAAACTTGGTAATGCATCCGAGGATCGCAAAATTGTCTATAATGGCACGGAATATGATTTTAATAATTCGTTACTTGATAATGATGCAAAAAAAGTTCTCCAATATCGTAAATTCCAAAACGGCCTGATTGTAGTCAATGGATCGCCGGATCAAAATCAATCATTCACTTTGCCAACCGACATGAAAGACGAAATGGACAGAATATATTTTGGAAATGATAAAAATATCACTCTTTTGCCTCATACAGGTAGAGTATTTTTTACGCTTGCACCTATCCCTACTCCAACTCCTGTTATTATTACCCCTTTACAATTAACTTTATCCTCCTCCAACTTCTCTAGTGGTTGGAATATGATTGGTTTTCCAGATTTAAGCATTAATATTAATACAAAGGATTTAATTCCTGGCGTTAAAATTAAAAAATACGATGGGGCCAGTAACAGCTATCAAGGCGATGACCTAACTATCACCCCGGGAGCAGGCTATTGGATTTATTTGACCGATGTGAATAGCGTCAATGGAAAAAAATATGCTTTAAATCAGGCTACTTCAAGCGAAATAGCCGTCACTAAAGGTTGGAATCTCCTTGGCAATCCATATCAAACCGATCTGCCATATTCAAACCTGCAAGTTAAATACAAAGACAGCACAACTAGATCATATGCCGAAGCAATCACTAGAAAAGAAGTCTCCGGCTACGCCTGGAGCTGGGAAGCCAGCGACCAAAAATATTACTTCATCGCCATCACTCCAGACAAATACAAAACCTCAGCCCCAAAAAGTACCATCATAAAACCATTCCGTGGATTTTGGATGATTGTCAAAAGTGATACAATTAGTAGTATAATAATAAAAAAATAAAAGGAAGAAGAATTTATCGCTCCACCAGCGCCACTACAATAATCAATTCATCCCCAAAATAACTGGATCAAAACACCGCTCAGAATACTTATTCCAAAAAGTATTCCAATGATCAGGAAAATTCTTCTCTTATCCTTTTCTTCTTTAAATAGTATCAACAAACCTAGTCCAGCACTACTGGAAAGACCCGCAATCAGCGAGCCATAACTGAACACGCCTTTTACAAACAATTCGCTGATTGCCACCGAAGCAGCACAATTTGGAACAAGACCAATTAGTGCCGCAACCACCGGCTGAAATATAGATTTATTTAGAAAAATTTTATTTATTAGCCCATCACCGGCTTTGAAGAAAAATATATTAATAGCCAAAGTTATCAAAAAAATAAATAAAGATATTTTTAAAGTGTGTATTAAAGGATGTAAAATAAGTTCCTTACCTTTTGGCTCATCCGGATTATGCCCACAGCAGGCGATTTCATCAATTTCATGTTTCAGGTGATGCTCATCGCAAACATCATCAGGCCCGATCTCATGAATATGTTTCAGAACTCTTCTATTATATCTTTTATAAAATGAATCGATCGCATATCCTGAAATCACCGCGATCACAATTTTAGTCAAAATAATCGGCAATACGTAACCGGCCAATTTTGGATTTGCTAAAATGATCGGAATCGCCTCATCCGAAGTCGCCAAATATACCGCAATCAATGTCCCAATTGTCAAAAATCGCTGTGAATAAAGTGCCGTAGAAATCACTGAAAACCCACATTGCGGTAAACTGCCCAAAACCGCCCCAATTCCAGGTCCGCTTTTTCCCGCTTTTTGAACAATATCCTTCATCGATTCGCCATATTTATATTCAAATATTTCAATCAACACATAGATAATAAATAAAAATGGCACGATTTTTAAAGTTTCCAAAATTGCATTAATAACTACTTCATTCATTTTCCCTCCTTACAAGTGGCACAGTAGCCAAAAATATTAACAGACGAATTAACAACCTCAAATTTATTATTCTGTATTTCCGGCGAAAAATTGTCACTACAATTACTCTTACAAGAAATCGATTTTACTGACTTGCAATTAATACAGACCAAATGATGGTGATGATGTGAACATAGTTCATAAACCGTATTTTTCCCATCCAACGACATCGGCGAAATAACACCGGCCCTTTGTAAAGTTTCGATCTCTCTATATATAGTACTTTTATTTGGACTGAGTCCGGATTTTTGCACGCCATTCAAAATTTCCACTGCCGACAAAGGTCGACAATCAGTAAATAAAAATAATACCGCTTTTCGAATTGCCGTAATCTTCAAACCATTCAATTTTAATAATTTTTCAATTTCCATATTAATATTATAACGCAACAAAGTTGCATTTGTCAATATTTATAATAAGAATTGCATAAAAAATACAAAACATTTATACTAAAATCAGGCCAAATAAGGAGGATTTTATGTTAAGAAGAAAAAGAAGAAAAAAAATAAAAACTATAATTCAATCAGTATTAGCGACCATTTGTATAGTCGGCGGACTAGCCGTTTTAATGATAAATTCACCATTCAGATATCGAGCAGATGAAATTAGTAT
>VFKW01000145.1 GCA_009885355.1 Candidatus Berkelbacteria bacterium | reverse complement strand
TCATGCTTGACGAGTTTTATTTTTCTGAAAGAGAAAAAGTTTTCTATGCTTCAGGAGAAGTCGTGCAGGGGTAGGGGATCATAAGGGGCGTAGGGGGCGGCATCGAAACGAGCCCCCTCGCCCCTTATTACATCGTGGCACGACAGTGCCAATATCATAAGAATATATATTTGAAAAATACAAAAAAATGCGCTTGGGGCGCATGATTTTTTTATTTATCTTTCGCCTGGGCGGTTGGAATTAGCACCGAATAAGCTAATAAGTTAGTAAGCAGTAAGCTTGTAAGCTATTAGTCTTTAAGGTTGCTGGACGATCATTGGGCCAATTCCCTAGCGTCTCTCTTGATAATTTGATTTTGTTGTTAACATTTGTGAGATCCTGAACTAAATTCAGGATGACAGTATTAGTTTACCCTACGAATAGGACGTTGTCAAATTGGCGTTTTGCGTCTTGGCGGCCGATGGAGTAGTAATTGATCTGATGTTCTAAGGCGATTTTGGGATGATGGATGTTGCGGCCGTCGAAGATGTGCGGTTCTTTCATTAGTTCTTTGATCTTGCTGAAGTCTGGGGAGCGGAATTCGTCCCACTCGGTCAGAATCATCAGAGCGGAGGATTCTTCTAGAGCTTCGTATTGATCCGAGGCAAAATGAAGATTTTTTTCATTGGGGAATTTGGACTGGACCAGTTTGTTTGAAATAGGGTCAAAGGCGCGAATTTTGGCGCCTTTTTCGAGCAGTTTTTTGATAATAATGATAGATGGAGCTTCTCGGATATCGTCGGTATTGGGCTTGAAGCTGAGGCCCCAAATTGAGATAGTTATATCCTTTAATTCTGGGTGGATTTGAGTTAATTTGTCGAGCAGTTTTTCTTTTTGCAAATCATTGACTTTTTCGACGGCATTTAATAAATGGAACGCATGGTTGTGTTCTTTGCCAGTTTGGATCATTGCTTTAATATCTTTTGGAAAGCAGGCGCCGCCGTAGCCAATGCCGGCATTTAAAAATTTGCGGCCGATGCGTTTATCCAGGCCGATGCCTTTGGCAACTTCGTTGATGTCGGCATCGACTTTTTCGCAAAAATTGGCGATTTCGTTGATAAAGGAGATCTTGGTGGCCAAAAAGCAATTGGCGGCGTATTTGATGACTTCGGCTGATTTGAGATCGGTGAAAATTAATGGATGTTCGTCGTCAATGATGGGGGAATATAATTCTTCGATAATTTTGCCGGCCCTTGGTTCGTCGGAGCCAATAATAATGCGGTCGTGCTCCATAAAATCGACAATTGCACTCCCCTCTCGCAAGAATTCAGGGTTGGAAACGACGGAGAATTCAAAAGGCTTGGTTTGGTTTTCTTTGATGATTTTGGCAACTATATCGCCGGTGCCGACAGGGACGGTGGATTTGGTGACGACGATTTTGTAGCCATTGCCATATTTACCGATTGATTTGGCAACAGATTTGACCGCGCTGAGATCTGCTTTGTGATCCTCGTCAGGAGGTGTGCCGACAGCGGAAAAAATGATATCGCTTTTCTCGATGGCTTCTCGGATGTCGGTCGTGAAGGTGAGCCGATTATTTTTGGTATTTTTTTCGACTAAATTATCCAGTCCTGGTTCATAAATAGGCAGGATGCCTTTTTGAAGATTAGCAATTTTATTTTGACTAAGGTCAACACAGATAACATTGTGGCCAATTTCGGCTAAACAGGCGCCAGAGACAAGGCCAACGTAACCAGTACCGATCATTGCGATGTTCATAGGAATTTCCTTTCCGGAAATTAAGCTAAGTAAGCTGATAAGCTAGTAAGCTAATAAGCTGGTAAGAATAATTGGGAATGATAATGTGGTAGATGTGCTTTTTATCTAAATTATTATATTACTCTTTATCTGATAATGAAATAGTGGATTTGAAGGTCCAGAGTTTGTTGGCGGTGAAATTGTAGAAGACGACTATGATGGTGGCGATGAGCTTGGCGAGGTTGTAATTGAGGAACAATTTATCGATAAAGAGGTACATTATCAGGTTGTTGATACCAAGGCCGATGGTGTTTATGAGGAGGAATTGGATAAATTGGGTTTTGGCTTTTTGGGGGTCGGTGGCCCGAAATGTCCAGCGTCTGTTCCAATAAAAGGAGTTGAATCCGGCGATGAGAAAACTCAGAGTGGCGCTGAGGTAGATATTGAGATGTAAAAGTAGGTGGAATAAATTGAGAAATGAAAAATCAACCAATACATTGGTGAAGCCGACGATGCAGAATTTGATGAATTGATTAATTGTTTTATTCATAAGCTAATAAGATAATAAGCTGGTAAGCAGTAAGCTAAACAGCTAGTAAGTATTAAGTTGGTAAATGTTTCGCATAACGTATTATGTAATATGGCTTCAGCCGCTTTAATTTTATAAGCTTATTGCTTATTAGCTTACCAGCTTATCAGCTTGTTCACAATTCCTCCTCGATGATATAGCGGGGGCGGTGTTTTACTTCTTTGTAGATTTTGCCGATATACTCGCCGATGATGCCGAGTGAGAGGAGTTGGATACCACCGATAAGGTATATTGGCAAAACGGTGGAGGCCCAGCCGGCGACTGTGTGGCCGATGAAAAATTTGTCAATTATGACCCATATGCTCATTATAAGGGAAAAAAAGAAAATGATAAAGCCGGTCCAAGTGATCATTCTGAGAGGTTTGATGGAAAATGAGGTGATACCGTCAAAGGCAAGGGAGAGCATTTTTTTGAGGGAATATTTAGAGATGCCAGCGGTGCGCTCGAGACGGTTGTAATAAATAATTTTATGTTTAAAGCCGATAAGAGGGAAAATGCCGCGCAAAAAGAGGTTGGCTTCAGGGAATTTTTCGAGTTCATCGAGGACTTGGCGGCTAATAAGCCGGTAATCGGCATGGTTGAAAATAATATCGACACCCATCAATCGCATTATATTATAAAATCCTTGGGCGGTGATTTTTTTAAATTGACTGTCGGTTTTGCGTTCGCGTCTGACGCCATAAATGATTTGGTTGCCTTCGAGATAAGCGTCGATAAATTTTTCGATGATTTTTGGGTCGTCTTGGAGATCGGCGTCGATAGAAAGAAAAATATTGGCTTTATTTTTGGCATGAAGCAATCCGGCCAAGACGGCATATTGGTGACCGAAATTATTTGATAATTTTAAGCCTTTGATGGATTTAGGGTTGGTTTGGTGCATTTTTTTGATAATTGACCAGGTTTGGTCGCGACTACCGTCATTTATAAGATATAAAAAACTTTTTGAGCTTATTTTTTGTTTTTTTTGAAGATCTTCAAGAATTGATCCGAGTTTTATGATTGACCGATTGATGATCTCTTGTTCATTGAAACAAGGAATGATGATGGCTAAAGTTGGTTTTGGCATTTTACCTCAAGAGTGTTAGAATATAGGTAGTTTGATTATAATGAAAGTGATTGAAAAATCAAATTTATTGCTTTTTCAAATTGAAGTAGTGTGAATTTTGGATTGGAGATATTATGAAAATTGGAATTGACGCGAGGATGTATCGCAAGGCTACGGGGGGGATTGGTAGATATACTCGAGCTTTACTGAAAGAGTTGGCGATTTTGGACAAGAAAAATGATTATGTGGTTTTTTTGTTGCCTGAAGATATGAAGGAATATGAGAAGCCGGGGGAGAATTTTACAGAGGTAGTGACGGATATTTTTTATTATACTTTCAGTGAGCAGCGTGATTTTGGCAAATTAGTTGACAAACAAAAATTGGATTTGATCCATTATACGAATTTTAATCATCCTTTATTTTGCAAAACGCCTTTTGTGGTGACGATCCATGATCTTATTATGAGTATGTATCCAGTCGGGCGGAAGCAAGGGGATCCGATCCGTAAGTTTGCGTATGATTATGTGATGAAGCATGCGGCCAAAAAGGCGCGCAAGGTAATTGTGCCGTCGGTAGCTAGTAAAAATGATGTAGTTTCGATGCTGAGAGCCAAACCTGAGGATGTGGTGGTGACTTATGAAGCGGTTGATGATGTATATGGTTGGCATGCGAAGGAGAAAGAAGATAGCTTCTCGACAAGCTCGAAGAATAATTTAAAAGATGAAATATTAAAGGAATATAAGATTGAGAAGCCATATTTACTATTTGTGAGTCAGTGGCGTCCTCATAAGGGGATTTTGCCTCTTTTATCGGCATACGAGATGCTCAGGGAAAAATATCATGATGATGTTGAGCTGGTGATCTGCGGTAAGCCAAATATTGATTTTCCTGAAGTGATGGAGAAAATTGAAGCGGTACGGGAAAGAATCGGGGGCGTGATTACGCCTGGATTTGTACCTGAAGAGGATCTGCCGGCTTTGTATGGAGCGGCGAGCGTATTTGTGCTGCCAAGTTTGTACGAAGGGTTTGGGTTGCCGCAATTGGAGGCCATGGCGGCTAATGTGCCGGTTGCGACTTCAAATACTTCGTGTATGCCGGAAGTGTTGCAGGATGCGGCGGAATATTTTGATCCGAGAGAGCCGCATGAGATCGCTCGTGTACTCGATAGATTGTTAAATGATGAAGCTAGACGAAAAGAATTGATAAAATTGGGTAAAGAACAATTGAAGAAGTATTCATGGAAGAAAATGGCAAGTGAAACTTTGCGAGTATATGAAGAGGCGATAGATTTGCAGTAGTTAGTAGAT
>VFKW01000079.1 GCA_009885355.1 Candidatus Berkelbacteria bacterium | reverse complement strand
TTTAGTCCGGATTTTGAGTATCCCTCTGACGAATTAATTAAAGCGGCAAATGCCGATTCAAAAGAAAAATTTGGTGGCAGCCAGCATAGTCTGATTAACATGCGGCCTGAAACAATGGTGCGTTTAGTCGAAGCTGAAATAAGTGGAAAACACAAAGTTGCCCTTCGTGAACAGCAGCCAACCGAAAGTAGATAATGCCTAATCTAGATCAAATCAAACAAATCAAATGGTACAAACAATCCGGCGCCGGTATTCCCTTTTTGATCGGCATGCCTTTTTGGGGCATCGCCACCAAAATGTTTTCAGCCAGCGGTTTTAACTTCCCAGACGACATCGCCATCTTTAAAAAAGATCAAGATGTTCCCATGTGGTATCATTATTTCAATCTTGAAAAAACCAAAGAGGAGATGCAAAAAATCTTCAAAGCATTCGAATCAAATGATCAATATTTCAAAGATTTGGAGCATAAATTCCAAGTTTCAACAAATGAATTCATCAAATTAGGCGATGAGATCATCCAGATATCTTCATCCGACCCAGCATTTATCCAAAAAACCACCCAATTTCTCGACACTGCCCTCAATTTTTGGGCACATTCTCTTTTTTCTGATCTACTTGACCCATTTGCCGATGAAATTTCCAAATTCATTTTCGGTCCCGACCACAAAATCACCAACGAGCAAATCAACATCCTCATGAACCCTCAAGAATTATCTTGTCTCCAGCAAGAAGTCGCCGACATTTTAAATATCGTTAAGGCCTACCAATCCGATCAAGATACTGAAATCATCGATAAACTTATAAAAGAACATTCCCAGAAATACCACTGGCTCAAAAATGATTATCTCAAAGCCCAATATCTAGATGAAGCGTATTTCCTTGAAAAAGTCCGACAAATCGCCTCCAATCCCAAAGAATTGTCCGGTTTGCGCCTATCTTTGCAAAAAACTCTCGAAAACCGCCAAAAACAGCAAGAATTGATCAAACAGTTAAATCTCTCCGAGGATCAAATCAAAAAATTAAATTTCATCAATTGGCTGATAAATTATCGCGACGAGCGCAAGCGCGTCAATCTCATCAGTCATTACTACCTATTTACTTTACTTCAAAAAATCAGCCTAGATCTTCAGTTTGATCTCACTCTCGCTGAGCAAATTCTACCTTGGGAATTGACCAAATTCATCAAAAATCCCGACAAATTTAAAGACGAACTACAAATCAGGCGCCAGCATGGCCTCATCATTTTTAGCCAATCCGAAAAACTAGATTTCACCTCCGGTCCCGAAGTCCAGCAATTCTATAACACCCTCGAATCTAGTATCAAATCATCTTAGTCTTTGTGCAATATCTCAAGCTTAAACTTTTTAATTGCTTTTTCTTTTGTAAATGTCCAGTTTATCTTGGATCTTTTTTTATTTCGA
>VFKW01000185.1 GCA_009885355.1 Candidatus Berkelbacteria bacterium | reverse complement strand
TCGAAATAAAAAAAGATCCAAGATAAACTGGACATTTACAAAAGAAAAAGCAATTAAAAAGTTTAAGCTTGAGATATTGCACAAAGACTAAGATGATTTGATACTAGTAGACATGGCTTTGGCAAAACAGGTATTTAAATGATCTTCCATGAGCATTTGATGAGCTGATTTAAGAAGACCGATAACGGCCAGATTTTGCTGCATGATATCGATGCAATATTCGCCATCTTCGATCATTTTGGTTATTTTTGAAATGTGGGTTTGCGCCTTTTTGAAGTTTATAAGGCTCTTGTCCTTGTTCATATGAACTCCTTTTGTTTAATTTACCAATACCTGGGGTGTAGGTATATGTCAACGATAACAAATATATATACGGATGTCAAATAGCTTATTTTCAGATATGAAGTCCGCATAATATTTTAACCAAATCAAAAAATCCGGCACTTTTAGGTGCCGGATTTTTTATTCTCCATTTGGGTTAATACCCCGCAGCTTGCTGCGTGCGAATACCTTGTTCTATTCGTCATTCCGGTCGGGATGGGATCCCAGAACCGGAATCCAGGAAACCTTATAACTGGATCCCGGACCTGCCTGCCGGCAGGCAGGTATCGGGTGCCACCCGCTTCCGGGATGACGATAAGGGGTAGATACCCCGTCAGCTTGCTGCGGGGTAGTTTATTACTAATTTGTTATGATTTGATGAAACGATGGATTTTAGCTTTTTTCTCGATGCTGGTAATCCAGTCTTCGATTGTCATATCGATTTTACCTTTTTTGTCTTCTAATTTGACGATATGATAGCCATATTTCGTCTTGATAATACCGGAGACTTGCCCTTTTTTCATAGCAACAATAGTTTTTTCAAACTCAGGATCGATCTTATCTTTGAGGTCACCTCGACTGAGCCAACCAAGATCGCCGCCCTGTGCCTTGGAATTAGAATCTTCACTGGCGGATGAGGCAACAGCGTCAAAGCTTTCGCCTTTATCTAATCTAGCTTTTGCAGCATCGGCTTTGGGCTGATCTGTCAAAAGAATGTGCTTAATGTGATATTGAGTCAATAATTTTTCCTGAACCTTTTCTCTATAAAGTTGTTCTTCAATAAGATCCATAAATTGATCTTTATTCATGCCGTATAATTTTGATAAAACCTGCTCAATTTGGTCAGTTCCACCATTGGCATCGGCGGCGGTTTTATAGGCGTCTTCGATATCTTTTTTAGTGACTTTGATATTATTTTTTTCTGCCTCTTGGCGAACCATATTAGAATCAATGATGTTACTTAGAACTCTTTTCCTTAAGGTAATTTCATCACTTATCTCTTTGGAAAGAGAGTCGCTGACCTGATTGTTAAAATTTTTCAAATAACTTACCTGCTTATAGAATTGACTGAGGCTAATAAATTTACCGTTGACGGTGGCGGCGGGAAGCGGATAAACAATTGAGATTTTTTTAACCCAAATATCTCTTTTTGTTAATTTCATATCCGTTTTTTTCGAGCCGGCTTTGTAGGCAAAAATGCTAAGTACAATTCCACCGATAAGATAAATACAAACGACGACTAATAAGGCAATTTTCGAATACTTCTGAAGATCTAATTTTTTACAATATTCCAGACATTTTTTGGTTTTGGGTGGTATTTGAGAGAAAAAATCTTTTATTTTTTCAGATATTTGACTTGATGATACTGGTTTTACATTTTTTATGACTTTTGAAGTTGAAGTGGATTTCTTTGGTAATTTTACCTTTGCAACCTTCTTCAATATAGACGAACTTAGTGATCTGATTTTTTTAGTTTCTGGTAATTTCATAATTCTCCTAAAGTTAATATTTTAGACTCAAAAGTTATTATACCACGTTGTTGTAGTAATGATAAGTATTATGGCAATAAAACAATAAATTCCATATTCAATCGAAGCTTTTCGATTTAGCTTATGGTTAAGATGACTCAAAAGAATGTGCCATGAAAAATAAAATGCAACCGATACAACTGAGGAAAGTGTGGCATTATTGGGAGACCAGATAGAAGTGGCCAAAAATGCTTCAGCACAAATCAGACCTATGATAAGGGTATAGAGGAGGATAAAACGACTGTTATGAGCCATATGGAGGCGTATCGAGGCATAAAACAGGCCAGATGATAGAGCGGCGGCCATAATCAGGATGATTACAATCGGAACTGAGATGGCCAAATATAATTTATCGAGATTAAAAACGGTCAAAAAGAAAGTGACAATAATAAGCTGCTCATATTGATCTTGACGATAAGCAGAATACCAGACCCAAAAAATAATAATAAATGAGAGAAGTTTGAAAAAAAGTGAATTTTCAATTGGGGAAACATAAATATTGAAAAAATAAAATAATGTAATATTTATAAGAAGTAAAGAGAAAATAATTGTTTTAATCCATTGACGTGGCATTCTCTCACCTCTTTTGATCTATTTTTTGATGCTAGTTGTTTTTTGATTTAATAAGATCTAGATAATCTGTACCTAAGATCAGGACAAAATCTGTACTTGAAGCATCGGCTGACTTTTTCTCAATCTTACGCGCATTGAATTTGTTTGTCAAAAATTGAGCGGTTTTTGGCTTGGTAGAGCCGGAATAATCATAAAGTACGGTTTCTGAAACAGGAGTAACCACCTGAAGATATGCCGAAGCTTTGTAGCCATAACCGACGAGAACTTTGGAAACTTCACTAGCCTGACCGGACAAACCGGTAGCATTTTGAACCTCGATGGTGGAATTTTCTTTGGCTGTGTCGGTGGCAGCATTGTCGTTAAATATGTTTTTTGCCAATAATTTTACTTGACTGTAATCGCCGGATTTGGGCTTTAGAATATAGCCGGCAGTCGGGCTAGTGGCTGAAACTAATAAACTGTCAGGCGCATTTGAAAGTACGACTTGCTTGATATTATTATTGTTGATATCTTTGCCGATCTCAAAAACTCGAACTAATTCATCCGGAGTAAAGCTAGTATAAACATGATTGCCGACGACATTGATGAGGTCAACGATTTTCTTTGGATTGCCTAAAATGCCAAGACTATTGGTTTTGTCTTTGATGGCGACCATCAGCTGTTGCTGACGTCTGGCGCGATCAAAATCCGAAGTCGTTTCGCGAGAACGAGCATATTTCAGGGCAACGGCGCCGGTCATATTTTGAGTGCCTTTTTTGATTGAAAATGGGGCATAGCCTTTCATTTTTTCATCAGGATAATATGGGTCATAAAGGGCTTTATCTACATTAACCGTGACCCCTCCTATAGTGTCGACAATTTTTTGGAAGCCGGAAAAATCACCGCGGATATAGTAATCGACCGGCTGGCCTGTGACTTCAGTGATTACTTTGGCTAAGGCGGCGGGGCCGCCGCCGGTCTTTTTGTAATATAATTCACCGTAGGAATGTACGGCATTGATCTTGCCATAGCTTCCGTCGGGTTGTTTGGCATATAAATCTCTAGGGATTGAAAGAAAAGCGGCTTTTTTCTCCTTGGGCTTGATTGACATAAGCATGATTGTGTCAGCTAGCGTGCCGCCAGGATGATTGGCGCCACCAACACCAATAAATAAAATATTTATACGATCACGACTCTCACCATTGAGAGCTTCGGCTTTATTATTGCTTAAAAATTTAAAAAAAGTGGTTTTTTTGGAGCTACCGGCGGTAATATTTTTGATAGCACGCCAACCGGAATAGCCGATCCAAGAACCGATACCTAAAATAATAAGAAAAATACCTAAAACGACAAATTTCCAGATTTTTCTTTTTGGTTTTGATTTTGGGGCAAAGTCATTATTTGCCAAGGCATAAGATTTGCGACCAGTCCAAGCCATAACTGCTCCTTAATATTTTATTTTTTGTTTTGGGCTTTTTTAATTTGAATATATTAGGACTTTCTCATTCTTATATTACTCAATTTTTTTATACCCGTAGCTCAAGCTTTAGCTTGTTCTTCGCGACAACAAGCTAAAGCTTGAGCTACGATAAAATGAGAAAATCCTATATATACTATATCATTTTCTGCCTCTATTAACAACGCGATTATGACAGGGTATTGCTATATTTGGGGCTCACGAATTTGGAGAATTTTTGTTTGGTTTGTAAGATCTTATGTAAGTCAACTGTGGATAATTCATTTTCAAAATGATAGATCGGCAAATCTAGTGACCAAGCGAGGATATTGGCAGTGGTAACGCCGATGCGCAAACCAGTATAGGCGCCAGGTCCGGGATTGGTGGCAAGAGCAGTCAGATCCTGAAGACTAACATTATTCTCTTCTAAAAATCGATCGATAGCAGGCAACAGATCTTCGAGTTGGCCTTTATCGGTCGGCATTTGATGAATTGATTTTTCATCTTTATCTTTATATAAACATAATTTTATGAGATTCGGCTGAGAAGTGTCGATTGATAAAAGCATATTTTCTCCAAGATATTAAGTTTAAAAGCTGGTAAGCTGGTAAGCTGATAAGCTGATAAGTTCGTAAGAAGTTTTGGCCAACTATTCTAAAATTTTTATTTGGCGGGTCGTTTCTTCGATATGGGATAATTCGATTGTTTTATGGGGTTGTTTTAAAAATCCAAAGAGTTGCTCGGGCCATTCAATTATGGTCAAAATTTCCGGTTTGCCGATATAATCTTCGATTCCTGACGAGATAGCGTCATCGATTGATTGAAAACGGTAAGCATCGATGTGACAAATGGATTTGATCGAATGATGGTTGGCAACTTCATAAAGCTGCATGCCGATAAAGGTCGGACTGGTGACCGGATCTTTGATATTTAAAGCTGCGGCTAATCCTTGGGTAAAAGTAGTTTTGCCGGTGCCAAGGTCGCCTTTTAGGACCAAAATATCGCCGCCGATTAAATTTTTAGAATATGAAGCGGCAAAATTTTTGGTTTCTTTGGCACTATGACTTTGAATTTCCATTTTTTAATCCTAGATTATATGACATTAAGGCAACGAGTAATATAATACCGCAAATTAGAGCAATTTTCAAGGGTTGGTGAGTAGATATGGGTTCGGTATTGATAGCTGATATGCCCTTAACTGCTGCTTTGGTAGTAGGAAGTATGGAGTCTGGGGCTTGTAATAGAGAAGGTGCGGGCTGAGGCTCTGATTGAATTAGTGGTGTTTCAATTTGTTGTGATGATTGCTGATTTACTGTCGTATTTACCTGATTGACAGGAGGATTTATTAACTCGATGTCGGAAGATGTGTCAGGTAAAAGGCGGAGGCCGGTGCGGTAATTGTCTAGAGTTCCCGTGACTTTAATTGGTAAATTTTGAGTGAGGCGCGGTTTTTTGATTTTTTTGGCGGATTGAAGATAGACTTTAAGTTCGCCAGTTTCGTCATAGATGTAGAAATATGATCCATAGGAGCGTTTAACTTTGGCAATGATGGAGACGCGGCAATTGTAGTAATTATTTGCCTGGTTGATTTTTATCGCAGTAGGGCAGGTGTTAGTAGCTGGTAGTTCGGGGTTGGTAGTTGGGGGGATGACCGGAGGAATGACCACGGGGGGGATGACTATGATTGGGGATTTTTGGTTTATGGCGCCGGGGGTGGGGATGGAGGTCCATTCATATTTATCTTCAAAGCGTGAGCAAGAATAACCTTCTTTGGTGCCGGTGCAAAGATTTTTAATGCCGTCAGAAAAAGAACCATAATTAAATATATCCATTGGATCATCAGAGTTAAGACTGAAAAGCTTGAATTGGCCGCCGTCGTTTGATAAGCCATAGGTGGCAATTTTTTTACCAAGATTGATGACTTTTTCAATTGGGATATTTATATCCAAAGTGCTGGAGGCAATTATTGAAAAATCAAACGGTAAAATAGATTCTTCCTGTAGGGAAATAGGACGCTCTTTGTAGGTTAATTTGATCTGGGAAGTCGGGATTGGATATGGAAAAGTGTTGTAGATTTCAAACCATTCATAGAGATATTCATCGACTGTGGAATTGTGTTTGGGATCAGCAAGGGATTCAGTGAATTGGATATCATTTTGATCGATTTGATAAATTGGCGAGCTGCTGAAAGGTGTAAAATTTATAGAACTGCTGATTTTTTCGCAAGTAGAATCGGGGATATTCGGACCAAAGGTACAGCCGAAATAATTTTGACTAATTATCAGAGGCGTTTCGGCGGGGAAATTGGCGGCTAAAATGGCAAATTCAGAATTATTTTTGAAATTGTTGGCTGAAATTGGAACATTTGAATTATTATCGATTTGAAAAGCAATTCTATTTTGAGTAAAAAAATTATTTTTGACCGTGCCAAAAGAATTTGGAGATATAGAAATACCGGTGTCGGAATCGGTTATCAAATTTTTATTAATGAGGAAATTGGCGGAATTCTGGATAGTAACAGCCGTTCCGGTGGAATTTTGTAAGCGAGATTTTGAAAGCTCAAAATCTCCGTTTTTAATGAAAATCGAACCTGCTAGATTGAGATTGGTAAAATATGATATTTGATCACTTTCAGTATCGAGAATAAAATTTATGTTTGATATTTTAATTGGCGATAGGCCGGATTCGAATTTGACTAAGCCGTTGACGGTGATGGTTTGGACTATGGTTGGATTTATCACGGTGCCGGATTTGACGACCAAAATCTCGCCCGAATTGATAATTTGAGGCAGATTTTCTGATGAAGTCGAACTATCCCAAATTATTTCATTTGGGTCGGCGGCGTAGGATTTGATTGGCGCGATTATCGAAACTGTGATCACCATTAAAAAAATGGCTGCAAATTGCTTCATAAATCGACGATTTCCCCTTCTTTTAATTGACCTTCATTGGCTATATCTGAAACAAAGGCTGGCTTTCGGATTTCATTTTTTTTATCTGACTGATCGGATTGATCTTGTTTATCTTGGTTATCAGGCTGATTTTGTGTATTTTGGTTGGATTGTTCAGGCTTGACTGAGTCGGAATCATTTGACTGTTTATAGGGGTGGATTTCACCTTCTCCATTAGTAAGAGCTTGGGATTGTCCCCTGGTATTTGCCAACTCTTGATGCAAGCGAAGAATTTCCTGGGATATATGATTTGGATGAGGCATGCCTTCCATGGCAAAATCACTAGAAGCAGATGATGCGCTGCCAATATTTTCACCGGCGGTCTGTACGACAACTGATCCATAATCAAAAACGGTCGGAATTATACCTTTTATTGAGGTTGAGACATTTTGCACTCTTAAAAGGTCAAGCTCGGAAATATGGCGGCTAAAAAGGCCATTTTGCTCAATATTTACTAATCTTTCGTTTGTGACTATAAGAACATCAAAATAATAATCGATCCAACTGACAATAAAAAAAGTTAGGACAAAAAGAACGTAAGCGCTGGATGCTAACATAAAATAATGCACAATATGAGAAGTGAAGCTAATTTTTGAAACATATATAGCAACAAAGATCGCAGTAAGAGGAAGAATAATCATCAGAAGAGCTAAAGACGTTGTGGGTAAAAAACTTATAAAATGACGACGAGCAAAAAGAATTATTTTTTCATCGGGTTTTTGGCCTGGGAACAAATTTTGATTGACGCAATCCATACGGCTCCTATTAATGAATAATCCCGATAAGCATAAAAGTAATAACTGGAACGGAAATCATTACAATACCATAGATTAAAACGACACCTTTAGTAATATCGCCGGGGAAGCAATATTTTGTAAAATGATAAATTACCGCCGAATTTATAACTAAAACTATCAATAAATATGCGAGATAACATAGTATTGCAATTGTCATTGTACTCATAGGATTATTGTAACACAATTAGTAGTTAGGAGTAAGTAGTTGGGAGTTAGGGAGGCGGAGGATACGAATGTCAAATTTCAAATGTCTAATGTCAAATCAATATCAAAATCCAAACGACAAATGGGAGCGGAAAGGATGGGATAAATTATTCTCTTGACAGCTCTAAATAAAGTTAGGGGGTGGAGCTGGGGGGAATGAGGCCTAGGTGGGTGTAGGCGTGGGGGGGGGTGGTTCTTCGGCCTTTTTGAGTGCGTTCGAGGAAGCCCATTTGGATGAGGTATGGTTCATAGACGTCTTCGACGGTTTCGCGTTCTTCGGCGATGGCCATAGTCAGCTCCTTAGGATCTTTGGCACAAAACATTGGTTAGCCAGAGGGCTGTTTAGTAGGATACGAAGTATTAATAACTTTTTTGAATAGGGTCGCCGGACTTTGGATTGTAAAGCTTGACAGTATCATGCTTATTGCTCCACAATTCTTTGGTGCGCTGAAGATAGATATGACCAGGACTGGTTTTAATGTAGATTGTTTTCCATCGTTTATATGTCCAACGTCCTTTTTTAACTTTGTAACTGACTCTCTTAGTGTTGCGTCCAGTGTGAATAGTGACGGTTTGGTTTGGGTAGATCGTATAACTGGGAATGTTGGCGTTTTGGCCTTTAAAATTTTTTATTTTCCAAGAGTTGAGATCTACTGGTATATTGCCAGTATTTTTAATAGTGACAGTTTCGTTTTTTAAACTAGAAGAATAATCAACACGAAAACGAGTGGCTCTAAATTGAATTTTTTCAACAGAAAGCGATGGCTTGAGAGAAGGCGATAGATTGAGAGCTGGCGCTTTACTCTTCAAGGCAGGAGGAATTATTGGGGTTGGGGTAGCAACAGCAGGTTCGGGCGGATAAGTTGCCAATACAGTCGGCTGGCCGAGCACTTGGATAGGACCGACTCCGATTGTATTAATTTGCTGAAACCCAAGACCAAGAGCAGGAGAATTTTCTCTTAAAGAATAATTATTATTGTCAACATCAACAAAAAGCGGATCGACAAATAAAGAATTTTTATCAATATTTTTATTATTCAGGCTTTTCAAAAAGTCATTATATAGTTGATTTGTATAGGCATGAGAGTTCAGATTTATGTCCCAATTAGTTAATGTGAACATATAGAAATTATTGTTTGTGGCAGGATTATAATAAATATTATTATCCTGTATCTGACTATCCATTGTGGTATTATTTACTCCGCCAGCTATAAGACTCGGGGTATTTTCTTTTGTATAAATAATATTATTAGAGAAAGTAGCCCTAATTGGATAGAACATATATATCGGTGATTGCGCTCCGCCGATAAAAATATTATTTTTGACTACATTGTCAGTTGTCGGCGTGTTTATCGTAACAGAAGAACTGTTGTTGTATGTTATATTGTTTTGCGCTGTAAGATTGCTAGAATGACCGTCTAAATAAATTGCAGTGTTAATAAAATTACACTGATGTTGGGGAGTGATAAGAATATCATGGATGATATTATTGGAGATGTATGTGTTTTTTTGGTATCCGTTTACATAAATACCTGCACCGTCGTTTAGTAGTTTCATGGTATGGTGAACCTTATTGTATGAAACAGTATTATTATTTGTTCCTATATCAGATTGGGTCCACCAACCCATCGAAATGCCGATATTCGGGCCATCACTTACTTCGTTATGCGTAATACTAGTATCTGATACGCGCATTGCCATCAGTCCTACCCCTTCAAGGATGACTTTGCCAAAATCTGAAACCGTATTGTTGGAAATGGTGTTATTGTTTGTGTAAAAAGATTCATTTTCTCCTTCTCCGATCAACACTCCACCGCTTCCCAGATCACTAAAATTATTGCTATCAATATATAGATTATCGGAAGATTTAGCTATTATCGCGTATCCCCCGATCTGAGAAAAGGTATTGTTTGTAAATTTCACATAACTCGAAAAAGAAGCCTTTACGGCTGGAGGGATGGGAGCGGCGGTATCTTCTTGAGAGCCGTTATTCCCTGGCTCTCTCATCGGAGAATCCGTATATTGGAAATGCAGATTTTGGAAACTTAAATAACTGACAAAATTTTTTCTTTCCGGCGAGGCAAGCTTGAAATTATTTTTAATAAAATCTGATCCATCAAAAACGATTGACTGCCCAAACTTACCTTCTGCAAAAACAGGCATTGTGGTACTGATAACACCTGAGGCGCTATCTTTTTTCCAGTTTTCCCAGCTGTATTGACCATTATCAGTTAGGTTGGACTCAAAATTAAGATCGGAAATCTGTCCGGATGTGATATTTTGATTTTGATAAAGCTGCTTGACTTCGCTAGAGGTGATAGGACGATTAAACATTTTTAGATTGTCAATCCTGCCATTGTAGCCGGGAGCGGCATCATATTTTCCGATAACCGGCGGAGTTTGTCTGTGGATTGAAAACTCTTTAGGCAGAGACAATGTTTGGGTATTTCCAGAAGCTGCTCCATCATCGATATAACATGTGAAAGTTTTTGCGATACGGTCAAAGACGCCGGTAATCATATGCCAGTTGCCATCCGATAATCCCCCATTACCACAACCACCGCCGGAAAAATAGGGTTCCAATGGATCGTATGCTATAAAATAACTAATTTGGCCGGAATTAAGCCCGAACCGGAAGTCACCATTTGATACGGTTACAGCTTCGTTCCCCAGGTCGGTGGTCTTTATCCAATGAGAAATGCTAAAATTTGTAAAATTATCTGGTAGTCCTTTTACATCTAGCAATTGAGTTATTTTCGGAGCAACTACGTTGAGATTTGCAATCGATTCATTTGTTTTAGGATAATAATATAGGAGGCTGGTGGTTTTATCCAGATACCATTCACCGGCAGTATCAACCCCTTCGTACACATTCTCAAGATAGTATCGGCTACGATGGTTATAGTCCCAATCATAAGGGAACTGGAGGTTGTCTCCTTTTAGTTTTAAATAATTACTATTAATACTTTCGATTTTTTTACGAGACGACTGGAAACGATTGAGTACAACTACCTCTATGTCTGTTAGATTTTTCCAACTCGGATTGATTTCGCCTGAATTAAAATTGAAGCCGATCTTATAAGGATCGTGTTTTGGATCTGAATAATCATCATTATTCGGTAACGATGGATTGCTTAGCAGTTTATAATATGATTGATCAGCATTGGCTCCCATATTTGGCGTACGAGCGCGAGTGGCGCGAGTCTCATTTATATAAAGCGAACTGAAATCGTGATTGTTTTTGAAATTTATATCGGTTTTGAGGTCGGTGTAGTAGACTTTGGCTGGATCGGGAAGGCCAGGGCAGGTGGCGGCGGTACATTTGGCCCAAGAGGAGGTGATCTTTTTGCCGCCTGATAGATTAACATCTCCGCCATAACCTCGGTAGGTGATAGGAGTAGCGGAAGTACCAGAGTCTGCAGTGGTAAATTCTAAGGCTTGGTCAAATTCATAAGTGCCGGCTTTAATAAGAACACTTATTGGTTTTGTCAGACCGCCTTGGGTTTTGAGTTGTCTTATATAATCTCTAGCTTTTTGAATAGTTTGGAAGGGGCCGTCGGTTTTAGCATTGTTCGGCTCAGAGTATCGACCCGAGAAAGAATCAGATCCTTGGGTTGAGACAAAAATACTAATTCTATTATTAGCTAGATCATCCGCTTTAAAGGCTGAATTGAATATCACAAAAGCAATTATTGATATACCCAACAATATATATAAAATATATTTAGTTTTATATTTAATATTCCCCTCCTAAAAAAGTTTTTAGTAGCATGTATCAATTGAATCATATCACAATTATCTTTTTTGAAAAAATTTAGGCAAGAGGTGGCGTGAGGCCTAGGTGGGTGTAGGCGTGGGGGGTGGCTTTGCGGCCTCGGCCGGTGCGTTCTAGGAAGCCCATTTGGATGAGGTATGGCTCGTAGACGTCTTCGACGGTTTCGCGTTCTTCGGCGATGGCGGCGGAAATGGTGGATAGGCCGACGGGGCCGCCACCGAATTTGTGGATGATGGTTTCGAGGATGCGGCGGTCGATTTCATCCAAACCACAGGTGTCGATGTGGAGATTGTCGAGGGATTTTTGAGAAGTAATGCTATCGATTTGGCCGTTGCCGTGGACTTGGGCAAAATCACGGACTCTCTTCAGAAGCCGGTTGGCGATGCGGGGAGTGCGGCGAGCGCGCATGGCAATAGATGCCAAGCCTGGCTGGTCGATCGGAATATTTAAAATTCTGGCGGAGCGATGGATAATTTTTTCGATGTCTTCGGGCTCGTAAAAATCGAGGCGGTAAATCATGCCAAAGCGATCTCTCAAAGGAGATGAAAGCGAGGCGACACGGGTAGTGGCGCCGATGAGAGTAAATTTGGGCAGATCGAGGCGCAAAGTGCGGGCGGACGGCCCTTTACCGATCACAATATCGAGGGCAAAATCTTCCATGGCAGAATAAAGAATTTCTTCGATCTGGCGGTTGAGGCGATGGATTTCATCGATAAATAATATGTCACCTTCTTGTAAACTGGTCAAAATGGCGGCGACGTCCCCTGCTCGTTCAATGGCAGGACCGGATGTGGTGCGGATGCCGGCTGACATTTCATTGGCAATGACATTTGCAAGAGTAGTTTTGCCAAGGCCCGGAGGGCCGTAAATCAAAATATGCTCAATTGGCTCTTTGCGTTGTTTGGCGGCGTCCATAGAGACTTGAAGATTTTTTTTTGTGACATGTTGGCCGATGTAGTCGGCGAGTTTTTTGGGCCGCAAAGTAGCGTCGAAAGTGTCTTCGGAGGTTTCAATGGCGGTGATGATGGAATTTTCAATGGTTTCAGATTCGGACATTGGGGCCCCTTTGGCGAAGCCAATAAGCTAGCCACCGCCCACCGCCGATGGCGGGGTAAACTCAGGCGGGGTCCCGCTGCGGCGGGATAAGCGGTAAGCTAAAATTTAAAGGAAGGGATGATTAATTTTCAGTTTTCCTGCCTTGCCGGCAGGCAGGCAATTTCCAATTTTCAATAAATTCACAATGTTATAATTTATAATTAGAAGAATGCAGAAATGACTGGATACTGGGTCAACTTGTCTGCCGGCAGGCAGGGCCCGGGATGACAGTGGGGTAAGTTGTGTTTAATATATATACCAATATTCGCCATAGCTACCTGGATTTACATTGTCGCGCTCAGAATAAGAATAGCGAATACGGTTGTATTCTGATACCTTAATTGTACCATCACTATTAACCTTCTCAACTACTGCAACATGTCCCCAGCGATCACCACTAAATAATGGGCCTTTCCATGAAATAATTGCCCCTTCTCTTGCATTTTTGGATACACTATATTTTTGTTGGCGAGCGAGCTGAGGCCAGTCATTAGCATCACCACCCGGCGGAAACATATTATGAAATGGTTTTTTTTGAATAACATTCATATAATAGGCGGTGTAAGATACACATTCACGAGTCAAGAACTGCCACTCGTCTGGCTGGTCAATAGTGCGATGTATTGCACTATAAGCCGAATATCCCTGATCTGAACCAGTTGTAACAATTTCATTGTTACTTTCAGACTGACGACGAAGTTCATCATAGATTGCTTGAGATAAATGAGTGGCTTCTTTTTCAGCCTGCTTGGCTGCGGCAAGGATGGCATTTTTTTCACTAAGGGCACCATTTAATAGCGTGTCCTGTTCACTTTTTTGAGATGTAATAGTGGCTTTAAAAGTGACTAATTGTTCTTTTTGGACGGAAAGTTCGAGTTTGCGCTGTTTTAGACTGTCGCGCTTGGCTTCTAGATCGGCCTTTAATTGCTTGATCTCTTTCATCATGGATTCGATTTTTTCAGACAATGCCGATAGATATTGCTGTCTGGCCATGACTTCTGAGAATGAATCACTGGCGATCAGGGTTTCGATGGTACTTTTACGCCCCATAACATACATGGTTTGAATGGCTTCAGCCTGCTTTTTCATATTCATTTCCAGCTCGGCTTGTTTGACCTGGATTTGACTTTCGGTCTCAATGATTGATTGCTCATTGGCGGCCATATTTTTTTGAGTGGTGTTGATTTGAGATTGGTAAGAAGCAATATCGGACGAGAGTTTTTTGACTAAGGCAGCGATGCTATTTATATTGCTTTGCTTGCTGGCGGCTTGATTTTTTAGGTCATTGGCTTTTTGGGTGGCGGCATTTTTTTGCTGCTCTAAATCATCAAGAGTGGCCGCAAATGAGGTAAACGGGAGAAGAAAGACACTTAAAATAAGGCAAAATATGATAATGCTCCGGTTGAAAGTCGAGTATTTTTGCATCAATATTTTTTGCATAAAATTCTGCCTCCTTAAGTGAGTTAATAAGCATATTAATCGTAGCACATGGATAGGCAATGTCAAATGGTTGCCCCGTATGACGTAGAACGTAGGACGTATTAGGGGGGAGGGGGCGAAATGTCAAATTTCCAATGTCAAATGTCAAATCAAATGACCAAACTCAAATGACCAAGGAATCTGACTAGCTAGATCCCTGGCGTCTGGTTACATCCGTCTGCTGGATGACAATCAGGATATTGTTAAATTACGATAACAGAAACAGTTCTCCATAAAGTCGAACTATATTGTTTTGAAATTTTTTGATATTTGATATTTGGGTTTGATTTGACATTGGAAATTTGTCATTTGACATTACTTAGCTAGCTTCGTAGGTATTTTCTGATTGAGATGAAGCTGCAGAAGGTTGAGATTATTAGACTGATTGTTAATTGCAATAATATAATGAGGCCGAGTTTTTCTCTTAATAAATAGGTCATATCTACATTGACTATTTTTAAGTATTTGCCCATATATGGGTTGGCAAATTTGATGGCTATACTAATAGTCAGGAGAGAAATGATGGTGGCAAGTAGGCCATAAAGAATCGACTCGACGACAAATGGCAGGCGGATGAAAGCATGATTGGCGCCGACTAATTTCATGATTTCGATCTCATCTTTTCTGGTAAATATGGTCAAACGGATTGTATTTAAAATGATTAAAATGGAAACCAAGACAAATATTATACCAACACCCCAACCGGCTCTTATCACAAAACGAGTGGTCGAGATTAATTTTTGAGTGACTTTTTGATTTTGATTTGAATTTGAAGTCATACAACGCATCTCTTTGCAGACAATATCGGCATATTTGGTTTGTTTTAAAAAAGCAGAGACTTCGTTTATTTTTTCCGGATTTTTGACTTTGATCTTTAGACTTCTTGGCAACGGATTAAAATCATCGGTAATTTGACTGGCAATGGTCGGATCGAGCTCGTAATTTTGAAAATTGGCTTTGGCTTCAGTTTTACTGACAAAATGAACTTCCTGTACATTTGACTGGGATTTGAGATCTTGGGCTAGGGCCAAAATTTTGGTTTCAGTTATTGAGTCGTTAAAGAAATAAACTTCCATATCCAAGCGGGAGCGAATGGAGTCAGAAACAGTGCTGACGGAAATATTTAATAACACAAAAAAGCTGATAATTAATAGAGTAATTGTCATCATTAAGGTGGCAGCCAAAGAAAGCCAGCGGTTGCGCCAGAAATTGATAAGGCCAAATTTGGTGATACGAATGATGGAACGAAAATTCATGGAACTCCTATAATTAATTTTCAGTTTTCAATTTTCAATTTTCATTAAATTTTCAATACCACAATGATTCAATAAAAAATTTATATTACGTAAGTGCCGGATTTTTCATCTGAAACTACGCGGCCGCCTTTCATCAAAACGACGCGTTTTTTTAGGCGGTCGACGACGGTTTTGTTGTGGGTGGTTAAAATTACAAGCGTGCCACTGCGGTTGATGCGATAAAGTAATTCCATGATTTCCCAAGTGTTGACTGGATCAAGATTGCCAGTTGGCTCATCGGCGATGAGGATTTTTGGATTGTGAATAAGGGCGCGGGCAATGGCAACACGTTGGCGTTCGCCGCCGGATAATTCATTTGGATAATTATTGATGCGATGGGAAAGTCCGACTAATTCCAAAACTTTTACAACACGTTTTTTTATATCATGGGACGGATAGTCACAGACTTCCAGGGCGTAGGCGACATTTTCATAGACATCTTTTTGAGGCAGGAGTTTAAAATCTTGGTAGATGACACCAATTTTTCGACGATAATATGGCAATTCAGATGGTTTTAGCTGGGTAATATCACGGCCGGCGACGATGATGCGACCAGTGGAAGGTTTTTCTTCACAAGTGAGCAGTTTGATGATGGTCGATTTGCCGGCGCCACTATGACCGACAACAGAAACAAACTCGCCCTTATCAAAAATAAGGCTTATATCTTGCAAGACCTTGATTTTGCCGTATTCTTTTGATACATTTTGTAATTCAATAATTGGCAAAGTTATCCTCATTTTTTATTCGCTAATATTTATAATATAGCATTTTATAGTCTAATAAGCTAGTAAGTTAGAAGCTGATAAGCTAATAAGATATTAGACTATTAATGAGGGCTTTTTTGCAAGATTCTTATTCAAAGACTAAAGTGTGGGATTTTATTTTGGTTTTTGTTTCTAGGATCACTTCGCCTTGGACGGATTTGCCTTTTAAGATTTCGGGCAGCCAGATGGCGTCGTCGGCCCACATTTGGGAATAGGGAATTTTGTCAAAATCAAACCACTGAGGTTTCATTTCTTCGCTTTCAATTGGCTCGCCGGACCATTTTTGGGCAAGGAATAGGTCAACTTGCCATTTTGAATGG
>VFKW01000155.1 GCA_009885355.1 Candidatus Berkelbacteria bacterium | reverse complement strand
AAGGGAACCAAAAAAGCTTGATTCATCTTCGCCGATTTTTCCTTTGGATAAGTCGCAAAGGAGTATTTTCCCACTGTCCATAATCTCTTCGAAATTCAATTTACTCTTGGGTTGTTTCAAAATATTGTAATTAATCGGCGAACTTAAAAGACCGCCTATTTTATTGGTAATAGGCGATATCACCGAATTTCTTTGCATACTGCCAAGCTTTTCAAATTCATTGACCCAATAATCCCGAAGCACTTCGTTTTTAAGACCTACCACAACTCCTTTGCGATATTTGGTTTTAGTTAAAAGATCTAAAATAGTTTTAAGTGTCGGGTCGGGAGTTTCCAACGCGGTTAAAACGGCGTTTCTAAGAACATACTCCATTCGGGGGCCGAAATACTTTGCATCGTAGAACTTCTCCATAATAGAGATAATACTGCTCGCAACCAATGACTTTTGCTTTTGTAATTGGCTTGGCGTAAACGAATCGTCTTTAGGCAGCTCAAGCAGGTTTAAGGCAATTGGGAAGCCGTCATCGTCCGGAGCAAACCAGACTACATCCTTGATTCTCTTGCTTGGAATAACTCGCAGAAGACTCTCAATCAGTTGCCCATGTGGATCAAGCACAGCAACGCCCTTGCCATTTAGAATATCTTGATAAATCATATCTGTGAGCAAAGTGGTTTTGCCTGAACCTGTCGCGCCTAAAATATATGTATGCCGTCGGCGCTCTTCCAGTGTTTGACCGATAGCTGTTTCGCTCCCACCATAGCTGTTCTTAGCAAAAACATTATCGAACTCGGTTGTACTTTGTTTGAATGAGAGAGGAGCAGGCAAAGGCTGATTTTTGCTTTTGACCATATCCTCGGTTTTAGTTGTTTCTGTATATGGAAAGTGGTATATGTCCGTCAGCTCGGAAGCGGATAGTATCGGGTTACCAGTTAACGACACTTGTCTTGCTGTAAGCGAGGAAAGAGGAGGCAATATTAAACTAAGCAAGCTCTTGGTTTTCAAAACCAGGGACTGATAAGAACTTCCAAGTGAACCGAAAGAAGCAAGAAATCCGGAGACTCTTAAGTGATACTGGGTTTGATCGCTTGAACGAACAAGTAGCCTAAGGGAAGTTTCAAACATCGGCTGATCGATCTTTTCTTTGATCTCGACTTGAAGTTGCTGTTCGTAAGGATTTTGAATATCGTCTTTAATAATTACAGTTGGTTCTCTTTGTAAAAATGGAACCGTATCACCCTTGGTATCCCAAGAAGCGATAACCATACTAACCAGAAATTTGATTATAAATTGGACTGTTAAAGCAAATATTTTTAATAGAGTCAAAGGAATTTCGAGCATTTTTTGCCAATAGTTGGGAAAGAGTTTGTCAGACAATGTTCGGTTGGAGTATATCTGCTGTCGTATTGTTGCGATGTGCTTCAAAACATTACCATGACTTGATCTCGTCAGTGGAGTTACCACCGCTTGAAATACCATAAGCTCATCTGATTTCAACTTCGTCATATTGCCCGTCAAGTATGCGATCGGGTCGTGTTCGTTAAGAGTTTTATGTTTTTGCAAAGGAAGGACGAAGTCGTTAGTGAGTCTAAGTTCCATCACTCCCGATTTGCCGTCTTTCTTTCGGTTCTTTCCTTTAAGATCATCGGGTAAATAGTCTGCTATTTCTCTGATTTTAAGTCCGGGAAGAAAAGACAGCAGTCCTTTATGAATAATCGGGGCATCAGTTGCGGAGGCGGCGAGAATATATCTTATTCCCTGTTCTCGGGTGGCAACAATTTCAAGCGAGTATTGCTTTTTGTGCCCAATCAATCGATGGGTAAATTTGCGTTGTCCCGCTAAAGTATGAAGCAGTGTAAATAGTTGTTCCGTGGCGTATGCGGTTTTACTGGTCAGCGACGGAAAGGTTAATTCAAGAAAAACCATCGACTGTTTTTTAACTAGCCAACGCCCGACAAACTTACGAAGAAGATATAGAATCACAATTACAAAAACACCACCGATTAAGGTGGCAATAATAGGAGTGAAGGAGGATGAAGAAAGATGTTCGAAGATAGACAGTTTCCATTCTATTGAGCCAGGAACGGCAACCACGAAAAACAGAAAAAACTTTTGCAAAAAAGTTAGCGGGGCGTGAGTTTGCAATGCATGAAGTAGATCGAGGCCGAATTTGCTGTCATTAGGCGAAGGCGTATAGTTTGCTAAAAAATGATCCTGCAACACAGAAGAAGCGGGCAATATTAGCTTATCGGGATTTGATTGAGGGACAATAGGCGAAGCCATTTTATGCTCCTGCCCCTCCATTGTTAATCTACCCCGTACTCTACCAAATCAGCTCTGGAATTGCAATCCTAGACTCGTGCTCAAAAACTTGGAACACCTTTGTTGATTGTTTATTTGAATGGTATCCGGTATTAAAAGAAATATACTAGATACAAGACGAACCCAGACGCAATCAAATTAATATCGAGTAATTATAGATTTGGCACTTTAAAAAGTTTCCCTATTCGTCGTAATTTTCAACGACTCATCAGAACACTTATGTGTTGTAGGGTGGGTGGCCGAAATAGACCACCCAGGACAGACAAGGGATTTCGAGGAAATCGCACTAGAGGGTCGTGGGGAATTTCAGGGTCTGGGTGATCTGGGACTGCTCCTCTTGGCGTCGGACAGCGCACTCGGCGTCGCGGGATTGGCGCATTTGAGTACGAAACGGCTCTTGTTTGGCGAGTCGCTTCCAGAGCGCCGCGACAGGGCAAGTCCAACTTGAGATGCCGGACGACCAATTCTTGCCATCAACCGTCAGGGCAACATAGGGGTCGCCCCTGTGGCCGTCTTTTGTTCCAAAGTTAACAGCTACACCCTTAGGGGTAGTAGTTCGGAATATCGGCCGATTTGAGCCTTGGGACAGGTCGAGTGTCCAATTGTCTAGCGGAATGCCAGCGAGAATCTCGACTGTCTGGAACTTGCATACTCCATCAGCTCTGTCCGTTGGAAATATCGTGGTGTCAAACCACATACAGAAACGCTGAAGTTTGCTGATCAATGCTGTGCCTCCTTTGCTATATGCTCTGATTTCCAGAAAAATTCCTGATTGAATCATAACATCCTTCGCACTCGAAAACAATGCTTACTTACAAAAATACCTTTTGGAGGTATTAAAAATTTTCTTTTACAGAAATTGATTCCCTAACTTGATTTAATAATACATATTCAAAAGTAATTCAAATTATTAGGGAGTATAAAATGCAAAAGGGTTCCGAACTCCGCTTAGGTATATACAAAAAATGAAGGTCTAATTCTGTTATTCTCGTGATAAACTAGTCCCGAGTTCGAATATATGACAAAATCTTGTAAAGATAACTGGTTTTTTCACCAAATATTAATAGCTTTTTCTCTCTATAAAATAGTGTTCGACTGTGGAAAAATCACCTATTGACAGTGTGACTATATCCATAATATACTATGACTATAGTCACACTAAGGAGGGTATATGGGAATTGCTCAGCTACAACTAATAGATCAGAAAAGTGTCTTGTTTTCTAAGGAGGAAATTAATCCCTTTGGTGATATTAAAGTTGAGAGGCCAAGGCCAGAAACCTTAATCGTTAAACATAGCAAAATCTTCGAGAGCACATTAAGTAATATTTTTCCTAGCAAACAGGAAGAAACACGCATTCAAAACGCTCGCCTAATTATGGGGGAAGATGTCAAACACCTATCGGATGAAGATTTGGAGGTTTTTCTTACCGAGTTTCAATATTTAATTGATTGTTGGCTGGACGAATACGAAAAACAAGTTTTCAATAACAAAACATTAAAAGAAATAATAAAGGAGGGATAAATGGATTTTCCATTACCAAACAAAATGGAACAGCAATCAGAAAAGGCGGTAGTCTACATTCGGGTATCGACCGAGGAACAAGTCGAAAACTATTCACTAGGTACTCAAGAAGAAATTTGCCGAAAAGAAGCTGAAAAAAGAAAGCTTGAGGTAGTTAAGGTTTTTCGAGAAGAGGGACGTTCTGCTAAAACAATTACCGGACGGCCAACGCTGATTGAAATGTTAGAATATTGCCGAAAGCACAAGAGAGAAATTGGTTCGGTCATAGTTTACCGGCTAGACCGAGTTTCCCGCCAGACCTCGGATTATTTGGTGATTAGAAGAAAACTGGTGGAATGCGAAATACAGCTTATTTCAGCCACCGAACCGACCGGCAACAGTCCAACAGAAAAGTTTGTTGAAACTATGCTAGCCGGCTTTGCTCAGATGGATAATGATATTCGTAGTGAACGAGCTAAAAATGGCCTTAGGGCCAGATTTCAAGCCGGCCTTACCAGCTATGTAACAATGGGATATGTTAATAAAAACGGTTATGTAATAGAGAACCCCGAAACCTTCAAAAAGCTTCAGACATCTTGGCATTTAATGTCCACCGGCACTAAAACCCTTCGGAATATTGCCAATATCCTAACTGAACAAGGAGTCGCCCAAAGGCAAAAAGGCGGGAAAATGCTTCCCCAGCAGGTGAATAGAATGTTTCGCAATAAATTCTATGCCGGTTATGTAATTTCTAAAAAATACGGACAGGAAGTTCAAGGCCAGCATCCGCCGATGGTGACTGAAGAGTTGTTTTACAAAGTTCAAGCGATTCTTGATGGCAGAAATCACAATATCTCAAGACCACTGGCTAAACGACATCGCGACAACCCGGATTTTCCCCTGCGTCGTATCGTCAAATGCGAAATTTGCGGTGCTTCTTTTACAGGTGGCAAAAGCAAAGGGAAGCGCGAATACTACGGCTATTACTTTTGCAGACACAGATGCAAAGACTCAAATGTTACTTCGGCAAAGTTAGTCCAAGATACTGCTGACTATTTGGGTAAAATATCTTTAACCGAGAATACTGCTAAATTGTTTAATGCTTTTTTAAGGAGAACCTATTTCCAAAGAGCTAAAACTCTACAAAAAAGAAGAGAAGAAGCCGATACTGAGCTTAAAAAGCAATATGAAACCCGCCAAGCGCTTATAGAGAAGAATTTGGCGGGCATTTACTCCAACGATATGTTTAAGGAGCAAAATAAAATATTGGAAGAGAAAATATCGATCATTCAGTTTACTAAAAATGATGAACTGCTTGATAAATATGATCTAGCACCTATTACAAAATTTGTTGAAACCAAACTTACAGATTTGCCAAAGACCTTTGAGACATCTATGAAAAAAGATCCGGAACCGGATCTTGGACAGATCAGAATGCTCTTGTGTTCGATATTCCCCTCTGGAATGCCATATGGCCGAAACGGCTATTCGAACACAGAAATCAGCCCCTTTTACAGAGCAATTTTGGACTTACAGCCCAATAATTCAGATCTTGTCTCACTTGGCGGAGAGGGTGGGATTCGGACCCACGGTGCCCTTTCAGACACAGCTGTTTTCAAGACAGCCGCACTAGACCACTATGCGACCTCTCCAAGAATAAACTCACGACTAACAACCTACGACTTACAACAAGTGACTATCTTGAAATACTTCCATTATATTGTCAGTTGTGTGTTGTTGGTTGTTTGTTAAACCGATTTGTCGGTTTTGGCGGAAAGGCAGGGATTCGAACCCTGGGAACCCTTACGGGCTCAACGCATTAGCAGTGCGTTGCTTTCGACCACTCAGCCACCTTTCCATATAATTTGATAAATATATCAAACTTTACTATAAAATTATACCAGAAAATCATCAAAAAACAAGATAATCTCACTTGGTCTTCATATTTTTAAATTTGTACATTTTAAATTTTAAATATATTTAGACTTTATACTAAATACCAAATACTATATACTAAATATACAAGGAGAAATTATGGACGACTTATCCTCATTTGCCCAATCAATGCGTCGGCATGACGAAGAATCAAATGCTCAAAACTCTGCCATAGCTTATGGTATGCCTTACATCAACCTTATCGGTTACCCCGTCGCCCCTGATATTCTCAATATTATTCCCCGAGAAATAGCCGAAAAACATCAATTAATCTCCTTTGTCAGAACTGGAAATAATGTCAATTTAGCCATTACCAACCCTGAAGACATGGAAATGATCGATTTTCTTAAAAATCTAGCCCAACAGACAAAATATCATTTCACTTTTTCCCTTTGTTCCCCGACAAGCATCAAATACGCCTTCCGATTATACCCTGATAAAAATATAACCGCGCCAGGTCATTCATCAGGCCAGATCGACACTTCCGGCACTTCAAATACCGAAGACCTGCTTCGAGATGTCAAAAACCTTTCCGATTTGAAAAACAAATTAAAATCCATCTCCACCACACACCTACTAGACGTCATTTTTGGCGGCGCCGTCAAAGTCAACGCCGCAGATATTCACATCGAACCAGGTGAAGACGGCGTCCGAATCCGTTATCGCATCGACGGCGTTCTTCAAGAAATTGCCATCATTCCAGCCGATATCTACAAATCTCTAAATTCCCGCATCAAATTCCTCTCAAACCTGAAACTCGACGTCAAAAATAACCCCCAAGACGGCCGCTTTTCCATCAAAACCAGCGCCACTGATACCATCGATATCCGTATTTCCACCATGCCCGCCGCCTACGGCGAAATTATCGACATGCGTCTTTTAAACAGCAAGGATGAAATCGTCGATCTAGCCAACCTCGGCATCCGCCCAGACGCTTTGGCTATGATCGAAGAAGCAGTCAGCAAACCAAACGGCCTCGTTCTAAACACCGGCCCAACAGGTTCAGGTAAAACCACCACCCTTTATGCCATTTTAAATAAATTAAATAAAACCGGTATCAAAATAATCACACTCGAAGACCCCATCGAATACAAAATGCCCGGCATCGATCAGGTTCAGATCAATTCTGAAAAAGGCTATACCTTT
>VFKW01000116.1 GCA_009885355.1 Candidatus Berkelbacteria bacterium | reverse complement strand
GATGAAAATTCAAAATTATCAGCTGTTAAATTAAAAGATGGTTCAGTTATTAAATTAGAGGGATTGTTTATCGAAATCGGTGGCTATGCAAATGTTAATTCGATAAAAAAACTCGATGTAAAGCTAAATGAAGCCGGATATATCAAAGTCGATCATCTTTTTGGAACAAATGTACCAGGATTTTTTGCCGCAGGAGATGTGACAGACGCTTTTGGTGGATTTAAACAAATCATCACCGCTGCCGCGGGAGGAGCAACTGCAGCCAACTCAGCCCACAACTTCATATCCGGAAAATAAGTTCTTATTGAATTCTATTTGGCTAAAACTAATCAGAGAATTCTGATTAGTTTTAATATACCGATTAATATGATTGCACCCAGTATTCCCCATAAAAATCCATAAAAACTAAACGTACCGGCTGCCACTGCGGATCCAATTCCAAGCAGTGAGCCAAAAACCCACTTACCGAGGATAGCCCCGATAATACCAACTACAATATTCAGCATCAATCCTTGCTCTTTATCAGTACTCATAATCAAACTTGCAAGCCATCCGACGATGCCACCTACGATTATTGCAATGATCCAGCTCATATTTACCTCCAATCTTATTTTCATAACTATCTTAGGAGATAAAATAATAATTTCCTATGTTCAAAATCATAAACTCAGGCAATAAAATAAAAATCTATTTGAGAAATTCTTTACCGCGCCTTGCTCGATGGAAAGTAATTACAAATCGATGAACTTCATCGCGAATTGAGCGCAACAATAACAATGACTTAGAGTCAAAATCAAGCGCAATCGGCAAATCTTGCCCCGGCTTGTAAATAAGTTCATACTTTTTTGCCAGCCCAATTACAGCAATTTTCAATTTCATATCTTTTAATACTTTCGACACCATCCCCAATTGTCCTTTTCCGCCATCAATTAGCATCAAATCCGGCAAAGGCATTTTATTGTTCGAGCTTAGCCTGCCCTGAGCGATAGTCGAACGGGTCGAGAACTTTAATCTTCTGCGAATCACCTCCGCCATCATCGCGAAATCATTTTGTCCCTCAACTGTTTTGATGATAAATTTTCGATAATGATCCTTATAAGGCACTCCATTTATAAATGTCACCATTGCCCCAACTGCAGAAGAAGTACCTAAATTAGAAATATCAAATGCCTCGATACGACTCGGTAATTTTTGCATTCCCAGATCTTTTTTTAAACTATCCAAAATGTCAGCGCTCAATTTTGTTTTAGATAAAACCTGATTTGTATTATTAACAGCATTATCAACCGCCAGATCAACTAAATGTCGTTTTTCTCCCATCGTCGGCAAAACAATCTTTGTTCTTATACCGCGCTCCAAAAACGCCTGCTCAAGTAAATTTATACTTAGAATATACTCATTCACATTCTCACTTTTTGACATTGTGCCAACTAATATTTCCTGTGGTATATCCATATTATAAATATAATGCTGGCTCAAAACTGCTTGCAAAATATCGCTTTCATCAAAATCTTCCACCTTATCAAAATTCAAAGTCGTGCTTCCCAGCAATTTTCCTTGTCTTACTTTCATAATTGTGCAACTGCCAATACCATAAATTTTGTAAACCCCGATAATATCTTGATTAACTTGTTTAGTAGACACAATATTTTGATTTTCAACCATTCGATTTAAATTTGTGATTTGATCTCGTACTATCGCAGCTGCTTCAAAATCCTCGCCTTTGGCCAATTTATTCATTTTATTTTCTAATTCAGCGATCAATTCTTTGAAATCTCCTTTTAAAAATTTGATCGTCGCCCTCACTCGTTCGTCATACTCTTCATTTGAAATTTTTCCAGCATAAGGCGCCGAGCAAAGCCCGATCTGGTAATTCAAGCAAGCTCGCTGGCCAACTTTATAAGGATGTGTCACGATCCCAAAATTCTTCCGTATGAACTGAATCGCCTGTCGCAAGCTATAAACCGATAAATAAGGCCCAAAATACCGGGCCTTATCATTGATCACTTTTCGAGTCGTCAATATTCTCGGAAATTCCTCATTTGTTAATTTCAAATAGGGGAATGTCTTGTCGTCTTTGAGTAAAATATTATACTTCGGATGATATTTTTTTATCAAATTATTTTCCAGCAGCAGTGCCTCAAATTCATTTTTTACCACAATCGTCTCAATATCATCAATCAAAGAAACCATTATCTTTATCCAAGCTGACGGCAAGTCACGTCGAAAATAAGAAGCCACCCGTTTTTTCAAATTCTTCGCCTTCCCTACATATAAAACCTCGCGATCTTGATCACGCATAATATAAACCCCAGGCGAATCAGATAAATTTTTCAAAATTTCTTTATAATCCATAACGGATCAATTATACCCCACAAATCCCAAAAAGTCATTAACTTGTACAGGATTGTTATCTATATCAGGATATGGTAAATTTATAGTAGTGAAAAGAGAGGGGAAAATGGCCAAAAGTGTTGTAATAAAAATAGAAAATGTAAGAAAAACCTTTAAGATAGGCAAGCAAGAGCTAGAAATAATTAAGGGCATTAACCTGGACATATATTCCGGTGAATATGTCGTCTTTTTTGGACCCTCAGGGTGTGGAAAATCTACTCTTTTAAATATAATTTGCGGACTCGAACCTCCGACCGAAGGGCAAATGCTTGTCAGAGGAGAACCGCTTTATCAAAAAAATGAAAAAGAAATTACCGAATACCGCCGATCAAAAATAGGTATTGTTTTTCAGCAATTCAACTTATTAAAATCTCTATCAATCCAAGAAAATGTCGCTTTGCCACTGTCAGCGGGAGGTCAGGGTGTCAAGCAACGAATGGATCGCGCTGCAGATCTTTTGAAAATGGTCGGGCTTGAAAAATTTCTCACCTACCGTCCGACCGAACTCTCAGGCGGACAGCAGCAGCGCGTCGCCATCGCCAGAGCTTTATCTGCCAATCCTTGGATAATCATCTGTGATGAACCAACTGGAAATCTCGACTCCAAATCAGCCGATGAAGTCATGGAAATCATCAACCGCCTAAATTCTGTCTCCAAAAGAACTGTTCTTATGGTAACTCATAATCCTGAATATTTATCCTACCCCCACAGAGTCATATACTTAAAAGACGGAAGTATCATCAGGGAACAAGTAAACAGAGATATTAGACATCAAAATGACCAAAAAGAACAAAGCCTTGATTTTGGTCTGTATCTACCGACAGGTCAGCAGGTTCAACAGTCATCAGGCCAAAATGTTTAGCAAGGAATTATAAAATGAAATATATTGATATATTAAGGCTATCGTTAAAAAATCTGATGGGCAACAAAATGAGAACTTTGCTCACTATTTCAGGTATATCGGTTGGCATTAGTACAATTGTATTTTTAGTATCTCTTGGATATGGATTGCAAGAACTATCCATAAAGCGCATCACAAATATTTCATCACTAACCTCTCTTGATGTTGTGCCGGCCCAAAATACAGTTATTATTAATAGTCAGTCTATTAATAATCTGCAAAAAATTCCAAATGTAACCAGCGTTAGTCCGCTTTTCTCTCTTGCCGGACAGATTTCTAGTGGAAATAAAAAAACCGATGTCGCTGCCAGTGCAATAAACTCTGACTATATCGGCCTTCAAGGCATCAATACCTCAGTCGGTGGAATCTTCAGCGATAATGAGAAAAAAATCATCGTCTCGTCCGCCATTGCCAAGCTAATAGATAAAACTCCTGATCAATTAGTTGGAAAAGATTGTACTTTTTATGCCTATTTTCCAAAAAACGATGGTGATGGATATATTACAAAGGAATTAAAATATAATATTGTCGGCATTATAGATGACAATAATTCAAGCTATATTTATCTTCCGTTAAATTCCATCAAAGATATGTTAAATGAGAAAACAGTATATAATTCAGTGAAGATAAAAGTAAATAATCGAACAAATCTCACTCAAGTCAAATCACAAATCGAAGGCAAAGGGTTTAAAGCCACATCTATCGCTGATACTATTGATCAGGTTTACAAATTTTTCTCCTACGTACAGATTATATTGGCATCATTTGGCATAATTGCCTTAGTCGTCGCATCAATCGGCATGTTCAATACTATGACGATTGCTTTGCTTGAAAGAACTCGCGATATTGGCATCATGAAGGCCGTTGGTATCCAAAATTCGGTTGTAAAAAAAATGTTTATTACTGAATCATTTCTAATAAGTTTTATAGGCGGGGTTTTTGGTGTTATAATTGGAATATGCATAGGCAAAGTTTCGAATATTATCATAAATGCCTTAGCAGTGAGTGTTGGGGGGGAACCTCAAAAATTATTCTCCACGCCATTATTTGTAATATTGGTAATTTTGTTTTTTTCCGTATTAGTCGGGCTAGCTACCGGAATATATCCAGCCCGCCGTGCTAGTAGATTAAATCCGCTCGACGCACTGAGATATGAATAAGAAGGGGAAATCAAATGAACACACTGATAGAATTAATCAAAGAAGATCGTAGTATTCAGTTTAAAATTAGCATAATAATCTTGTCAATAATGTTGATCATTGTAGGAATTATGATAAAAGATCAAGTACACAGTACTCTTGAAAATCATCGAAACAAGCAAGCGTCAAATCTTATAAAAGAAGCTGAAAATTATCAAAAAACAGGTAAAGTACCAGAAGCCATTAAAAAATATGAGCAAGCCTTGTCAAGCGAGCCAAAAAATACTCAAATCAGATCTACTCTTGGCAGCCTTTACTATGAGCGAAAAGATTACAAAAAATCAATCGAAAATTATACCGCCCTTGCAATTGAAAAGCCAAGCGATACGATTGTATATAATTCCTTAGCTAACGCATATAGAGATTCTGGTGATAATAAGCAAGCTATCATCAATTATCAAAAATCGATTGAACTTGGAAACTCTGACAGTATTGCCAACCTAGTCACTTTATATAACATAGATGGTCAATATGATGAATCTTTAGCCTTGATAAACAAAGAGCTTGTTAAAAATCCCAACAATAACACATTGAAGTTACTGCAATCTTCAACCATCCACAAACAACAACAATAGAAATAGCGATGCCAGATTATCCGTAATGATAGATATTTCTTATTAAAATCTATTATATTTCATAGAGGAGAAATATTGGATCAACAAAAGGAAGGGAATAATTTAATTACAGATCAAGCCCCAAGCTCTCCAGTCAAAAAGGGTATTTTTGGCTATTATAAAAAAATAGATAAAGCACCAAAACCAAATCAAGCAACCTATGGTGATTTAGATAGAAAGATGATCGCTATCCAAAGATCTACCCGGACTTCATTTCGCAAAATTCAACCTCTCCATGAAAAACTTAGATTAAAATTTATCTGGTATTATAAATGGCACACCAAGTCCTACGCCAACCTAGCTCATGCTGGTGTGCTTGCCGTTTATACTTTAGCAGTCTGTGCCAGTTTGATATTGGGAATATTTGGTGCTCCAGGCGAACTTCAAAGGAAAGCCTTGGCGGCTCCGGTGCAGGTAGGTACTTTTACTGGTAATGGACTTTATGGATCTGCGCAACGAAAAGTAATTTATGATTCAACCAATCATAATTATTGGACTTTTTGGCAAAATGGCAGTGCTATTTCTTATAAATATTCCCCCGACGGTACGACGTGGACCGGTACGGATACAATTGCTAGCACCAGTACAAATTACTCATTGTGGGTAAACGGATCAATTGCTTATCTTGTTATTGCAGATACTACTGGAGTCAAAGTTTACCAAGGAGCAATGGCTACCACTAGTATCTCTTGGAGTAGTGCCGCAGTGGTAGATTCGGCCACGTGGATGCTGGCGCCTTGTAATATCGCACAAGACGGTAATGGTTACATTTGGGTTGCGTACGGCTGGGAAGATGGAGAAGGCTACGGAGGTGCTGATTATATCAAGCGATCGACAAGCCAAAATAGTATCGTAAATTGGCCAAATTCTCCAACAACATTAGATGCTGAGGGTGACGGTCCTATTACCATCGCTCCATTCTCAAATGGTAACATATACGCGATCTGGTCTGATAACACTTCTTGTAATAATAGCGGCGACTTGTGTCAACTTGAAGGTAAAAAATACTCGAATTCCACTTGGGACAGTTCCTCGACTCAAATAAGTACTTCGATTACTCCTGATCTATCTGTAGTCGTCGATTCAAGTGATCAGATTCATCTTATTTATTCGATCAATAATAATAGTGTAAAATATATTAAATATAACGGGGTTTGGGGTTCAGAAGTCTCCCTGGCGACAAGTATCTCAACGCAGTCTGTTTCGATCACCCTCCATGAATCAAATCCTAATCTTCTTTATGCTATTTGGCAAGATAATTCAGCAATTAAATATAAAAAAAGCGTATCTCCTTATGCCTCTGGTAATTGGGACACAAGCCCAACCACCGTTTCCGCTGCTACTGGCAGATACGTTCACGCCGGTTACAAAACGACCGGTACAAATGCTTTTCTTGCTTATCAGCAGGACGGCTCCCCGAGCAAAATATATTTTGATACCAGTATCGGTCCGGTTACTCGCTATTGGATTGCTAATGGCGGCGGAACACACAACTGGAATGATACAGCCAATTGGTCGGCTACTTCTGGAGGCACGGGAGGAGCCAGTGTTCCTTCTACTAGTGATACTGCCATATTTGATAATTCCGGTAGTACTCACAATGGCGCTTTGACTATTAACACAACTATTAACATCAGCACGCTGGATTTTCAATCCGGCTATACCGGCGCTATTACGCAAGGCGCCAACACTATTTCTGCTACTGCTGCCATGAATCTAACCAATACCTCCCTGACTGCCGGCGCCGATATAACTGCCTCTGGCACATTGACTATCGGCACTGATAAAACCTTGGATATCAATGGGCACAACTTGACCGTTTCGGGCGCTTTTACTAACAGCGGCACTCTGAAATTAACAGGCGACGAAACTATTACACTTACCGCCGGCAATGATGTTGATTCTGGTATGGTTGAATACTACGCCACTTCCAGCACCAGAAATATTCAAAATTGGACTTATTATAATTTAAAAATAAACGGCTCCAATGGCACTTTTCGCCTGCCGGCTGTCGCTATTACAACTGTAAATGGCGATCTCGACGTATCCGCTGGCACGCTCACCGCCAGCGATGGATCGGCAGATCGCAATATTTCAGTCAAAGGTTCCTGGACAAATACCGGCACTTTCGTTGCCGGCACCGGCACCGTTGATTTCGCTAATACAGCCAGTAAAACTCTCAACTCCGGCGGCACTACCGTCAATACAAAATCCTTCAACAATCTTATTCACTCCGGCGCTGGCGCCCTTCAACTGTCTACATTCGACATAAATATTGACGGGAACTTCCTCAATTCCGGCGGTACATTTGATTCTAATTCAAAAAATGTAAATATTGCTGGCAATTTTAACTTAAATAACAATTCCAGTTTTAATAAAGGCGGCACCCTTACTTTTGACGGCTCTGCTACAATTTCTGATTCAAATACAACAAAACAGGATTTGGGAGTTGTGGTGGTCGATGGCACAGGAGCCACTCTTGGTTCTTCTGTAAAAGTTACTACCATGACCGTGACATCGGGTATTTTAAATCTTGGCAGTTCAGGCTACATTTTGGAGCTGGCCGGAAGTGGGTCTCTAGCCACAGTATTTTCAAATTCTGGCACGTTTACTGCTGGGACATCGACCGTCAAATATTCCGCAGTAAATTCTGATGGGAATATAAATGTGACCACTCTCCCATATTCCTCTTTGCAGCTTACTCCTGGATCGGCTGAAACTTACGACATGACGGGTTCTCTCACAAACGGTAATGCTTTGACCGGTTCACTTACCATCGACGCCAACGCCTCTCTTGATTTGAGGCCCTCTTCGACTGATTACAACATCACTGCCGACGGCAGTGTCACTATTAATGGAACGCTCACAGCTAGAGCTGCAACAATCAATATTGGCGGTTCTGTCACAAATAATTCAAATGCTACAATAAATGCCAATTCTTCGACTTGGAATGTCGGCACCGCTGGCACAGGCGATTGGACTAATTCAGGAACATTTAATTATGATCAATCAACCGTCGATCTAAAAGGGACAGGTAATGTTACAATTGGCAGCTTTTACGATTTAAAGTGTGCCGGTTCGGGTAAGACTACTACTTTTATTGATCCTGGATATATAGCAAATGTTTATAATCAATTGTCTCTCGGAGGCGGCAATCTGGCTCGTGGGACGACTATGTCTTTGGAGATTCATTTAAGCAAAGACTCTGGCGTACCGGTAGCAATGAATAATTCGACAATTACGTCAACAACTCTGGTCTACAAAGGGAATGGAAATATTGATATTACGCAAGGTATATATACTGGCTCGGCCATATGGATCCGTGGCTCGGGCACATATAGCTTAACTGACAATATTACTATAGGCTCAATCAAAATCTCGACCGTGAATGGTGCCGGAATATTAGACACGCATGGGTTTGCGCTGAATTTAAATTCATTCCAAATTAGTGATGGAGGTGATAGATCAGGAAAAATAATTTGTAATAATTCAATCTTAAACATTAACAATTTTGTTTTACTCTACAACACGATTACGGCACCAGCTCCAGTAATCGATGCGGACTCGTCTACCTGGTATGTTAAAGGTGATTGGACCTTGGGCGTAAATTCGACAATTCTCGCCGATAACTCAAATATTATTTTTAACGGCACTTCAGCCCAGACCATCACTGCTAACGGAACGGATTCGAATCATGATTTAAATAATGTTACTATTACAAACTCAAGTAACTCAGGTGTTACTTTTGCCGATGATGTCACTATTTCCGGCACATTGACTTCTATAAATTCAAATGTAAAACAAATTTTAGTAACTAGCGGCGAAACCTTAACCGTTAAAAATCTAAATCTCTTGGGCACTTCTGGCAGTAGATTAAAATTTCATTCTACTTCTGCCGGCGATGCTTTTAATCTTTCTGACCTCTCTGGCACTATTTCAGCCTCATATCTTGATGTCAAAGATAGTTCCGCTTCAGCCACCATCAACGCTGCAAATTCAACTGACTCAGACAACAACACAAATTGGAATTTAGTTAATTCTATTACATTTATAGATGTTCCCGCAGAGGCTAGCGCCAATGATGATCTTACACCGACTCTAACCTTGAAAGATGGTGCCAACAATCCAACAAGCGCTTGCGCCGGAGGCGTCTTGCTTTCGATTAATAACGGAGGAGTAATTGTTGATCCATCCAGTCCGCTTCTTACTTCTTCCGATTTTACTTCCGGTATTTGGTTGGGTCCTTTAAAATTAACCAAAGCGGGAACATTCAAAATTACAGCATCGATAAATGGAATTTCGGCCAGCACAGAAGATATCACAATTAACCCAGGAGCTTTGAAACATTTTGGTTTTTCAAATAATATACCGGGCACTATCATAGTAAGAGATTCTTTTCCAAATGATCTTACAGTTATTGCCTACGATCAATGGTACAATACAAAAGCCGACTATGCTGGTACTATTACGCTATCAGCAGCAGCTGACATCAATTCCACAACTCTGCCTTTTAATTATACTTTTATTCCAATCAATGATGCCGGTTCCCATCCTTTTGACAAATCCCAATTTGTATTCAGAACTATAAGTAATAATATCAAAATTAAAGTCAGAGACAATATAAATAATGTCGAATTAGAATCCTCTGCTATAAATGTCACCCCGGCCGCTCTAGGTTCATTTATTATTTCTGGCGAACCAGAGTCTACTGTTGCCGGAGCTGGATTATCATCTGATATTACTGTCACCGCCAAAGATATTTATGGTTACATAAAAACCAATTACGCTGGTGATATTTGGTTTACATCATCTGATATCAATGAATCCGTCCTTTTGCCATATACTTCATCATCAAAATACACTTTTCAAGTAGAGGACGTTGGCGTCAAAAATTTCGCTGGCTCCGGTTTCAAATTAATCGCCGCCAACGCTGATCAGACTATCACAGTAACGGACGGAAGCTTTTCTGATACCACAGTAAATATTACCGTTACTTCAGCTGCGTTTGAACACTTTAATCTTTCCTATTATCCTCAATCGCCCACTAAATTTGCGATTGCGGGAAATAGCTGGGAGTCCGGCTATGAGGCTCCATACAATGTGACCGTTACCGCCAAAGATCAATATGATAATGATAAAAAAGATTTTGCAGGAAAGGTTTGGTTCACGGTTGACAATGACGTCACGGCAATCTTACCATATACCAACAGTACAAATAATGCCTATACATTCACTACCGACGGAGGCACAACTCGCACTCAAAAATCCGACAGTTTCGACAACGGCGCGCATATTTTTAACGCCGCAGATTTTAATTATACAACCTCAGGATCCTCGCTAAAACTCTATGTCCACACTTCCGATCCAATTACAAAAAATACTTTTTATGTCAAAATAAACCCAGCCTCCGCCGCAACTTTTTTGGTAACATTTGATCCACCTATCACCGAGCCAAAGCTCGTTGATGCCTCGCCTCAAATAACAGAAAAAGTCACTGTTACTGCCT
>VFKW01000006.1 GCA_009885355.1 Candidatus Berkelbacteria bacterium | reverse complement strand
TTTCATATTCACGCACAGTTTCCACCAAAGTCGATGTATTTTTCTTCGGCGTGCCTAAAAACGGCTCGCCAACTATCACCAAATAATCATCAACTTTATTTTTTATCATATTAATAAATTGTGTCCCAGTTGCATCAGCCTTATTTATCAAACTTCGCTTTTCTATGCTTTTAAAAGATGATCGAAGCCATTTTACATTCTCAAAACTATCATTCACAGCCTTAGGTGAAATATCACTCCCAATCACATCATAACCAAGCAACAACCCTTCCAAAAGCACAGCCCCCGACCCACAAAAAGGATCCACAATAGTAATATTGTTCGAGCCCAGTCGAGAACTATCACCCTCCGTCATACCACCAGGAATGTCAATCTTCGTACTATTTGTCATTCTGAGGTCTCGTCCCGAAGAATCCAGGCCGTCAGGCCGCACTCTTTTTTCGCCATTTGAATTTTGGATTTGATTTGAAATTTGACATTTGACATTTGACATTACCTCGCCCAAAGCGAGGTTAACCATCATCCTCGCCAATCTCGGTGGTAACATACCAGAATATTTATCAAAAACCGGTTTATCATAATCAATCTTCGCCCACTTCTCAGGATTATTCAAAGCAATCAAAATCCCAATTCCTTCAGTAAAAATACCGATCTCAACACCCTCGCTATCAAGTTTATTTTTCAAAGTCTGAATTGTGCTCAATTCCATAGTCTCAGTCAGAGCCACAAAACGAAAACTAGATTTGCTTTCTTTTAATAATTTTTTAACAGACAACCCAAGCCCATTAACAGCTCGGATTTCAAATCCAGACATATAACTGGACAAACCAAAATCAATCCTATGGCTGTCATCCTGCACTTGTTTCAGGATCTCACCTGCGATTAATTCATCCAATCCATCCAATTTTACAATCTTTTGCTCACTCACCATCTGAAAAACCTTAACCACTCCAGCAAGATCATTAATAACAACATCAACATCAAATTGTGAATGATTGTCATCCAAAACTGACGTCTCGGCCGTCATCCCGGACTTGATCCGGGATCTATTCAGGATCTCCCCATTCTTCTCAATATCTATATAAACAACATTCCCATCAACTTTTTCAATACTAAAAGAAATACGCTTCCTCTTCAAAACCGCTTCCAACTCAGCCAAAGCCAATTGTCGCTCTCTCCCTAATACAAATGCAAATTTTTCACTTTTCATAGTAGACCCCTCATTTTACAATGGAGACCCCTAAATGAACCGTGCTCGCGGATTTCCCGCACACGGCTCTGCAATAAATGATGTTCACCAAGTGTTGTATATAGC
>VFKW01000175.1 GCA_009885355.1 Candidatus Berkelbacteria bacterium | reverse complement strand
TCTATATTTTACTCTCATTTAACCTGAAAAACCAGCTTTTAGACTGGTAATTTTAAGAGAAAATAGTAATAAATTTTAGGACTATTTTTTTAGGTTATTAGACGGTCTACCCCAGGAGTTCTATGCCATACATCCAGCGGCACCTCAACCCCTGTAATACAATTCATAGGCACTTTTATTTCTCCAGTGCGAGATTTAACATGAAAAAATTCACTATTTACTTGAAATGTTCTTTTATTATTCCAATAAAAAACAAATCCCATCAAATATAGTAAAAATATCAACCCTGCAACAATAAAATCAGCTTTACTATCAGGTATATGTTGAAAATAAGTATTAGGAAAACTGGTTCCTGTCAGAAGCAAGAAAAACATAACTGGAATAAACAAAATGTTGGTTATCCTTTCTTGAGCATATAAAGATCTTTTGATCGGATAATTTTGTTCGTTTATCACATTATTCATTAATTCCTCCTAATTTAATAATACCAATTCTAACTCTCAAATCCAATCTAGCCTAAACATCGCCCAACCGCTTTATTCTATATTTCATATTCACTATTCTAAAAATGACCTTTCGGCCATTTTTACTCTCCCTCCAATATCTCTTTCAACAATGCTTTTGCGATATTTTCCCGCCTCTTTTCCATCTTTTTTTCAGCGATCAATTCTGAAAATATCACATCCCCTTCTTTTGCATCTCTATCAAGCATGCGCTTGGGTACAATCAACTCTTGTCCTTCATACAAAAGCACAGCCTTCCCACCCTCAAATCTATCCAAAATAAAGCACAATTCCTTTAAATCAAATTTCTGGGACATAATAGCCTCCGGGCAAATCCTAATTTCCAATGTCAAATGTCAAATCAACTTCAAACTTCAAATATTAAACTATTTCTTTTTGACAATTGCTGAAAATATTAATGTTAATTCTTTTGCTTCTTTAGAAAAAGTCTAAAATATCTCTTCGTCATCCCAGGTGCGTCATCCCGGGCTCTGACCCGGGATCCAGTTATAACAGATTCTTATACAAATCATTCCACAAGGGATTTTCCTTTTCAATCAGCTCTATCTTCCATGCTCTTTCCCAATTTTTAATATTTTTCTCTCTACGAATCGCTTCGTTGATATCTTCAAAAATTTCATAATATACAAGTGTCTTTACAGAATACTTCTTTGTGAAACCATCCGCCAATCCGTTCTTATGCTCATAGATTCTTTTTATCAAATCAGAAGTAACGCCAGTATATATTGCTCCATTTTTCTTACTTGCCAAGATATAAACGTAACTATATTTCATAGTGTATGGATTCCGGGTCAAGCCCGGAATGACGACCTTTTTAATTCTTATTAGCCACTAAGTGGCCCCCAAGGGGCTTATTGCTTATTGCTTACTAGCTTACCAGCTTGCAACCTATCTAACAATAAACTTAACAATCAACAAAGCAACAATATTTAGAACTTTGATCATCGGATTAATTGCAGGTCCGGCAGTGTCTTTGTAAGGATCCCCAACCGTGTCACCAGTTACAGCCGCTTTGTGTGCTTCTGAACCTTTACCGCCGAAGTTGCCTTCTTCGATATACTTTTTAGCATTATCCCAAGCAGCTCCGCCTGTAGTCATCGAAACAGCTACAAACAAACCTGTTAAGATCGATCCGACCAACATACCGCCAAGAGCTTCGGCTCCGAGGCCAAATCCGACGATAAATGGAGCAACGATCGGTAACAAAGCTGGAACAATCATTTCTTTTTGAGCCGCAGCAGTTACGATAGCCACACATCGAGAGTAGTCAGGTTTCACTTTGCCTTCCATGATCCCTTTTCGCTCACGGAATTGACGTCTTACTTCTTCAACCACAGCCCCGGCTGCTTTACCAACAGCTTCCATGGATAGAGCCCCAAATAAATAGGGGAGTAGTCCACCGATAAATAAACCGATCAATACTTTTGGATCTTCTAGTGAAAAATTGATATGTTTTCCCATGCTGGCAATTTCTTGAGTATAAGCCGAGAAAAGTACGATTGCGGCCAAACCAGCTGAAGCGATCGCATATCCTTTAGTCACTGCTTTTGTTGTGTTGCCGACTGCGTCCAACGGATCAGTCACATCACGAACTGAGCTAGGCATCTCAGCCATTTCAGCGATCCCGCCTGCATTATCTGTAATTGGACCATAAGCGTCGATCGCCACGATAATTCCAGTCATCGATAACATCGAGAAAGCAGCGATCGCTACGCCATATAAATTAGCCAAATTATAAGAAATCATCACCCCGGCAGCGATCATAATAACCGGCCAGAAAGTCGATCTCATCGAAAGTGCCAAACCGGCAATAATATTTGTCCCATGTCCAGTAACCGAAGCCTCAGCTAATTTTTGGACTGGTTTGTATTTAGTCGAAGTATAATATTCTGTAACCAAGACCATACCAGTTGTTACACCGACGCCAACCAAGGAAGAATAAAACAAATCCATCACATTTGCACCAGCAACTGAACCCATCAACCATTTAGTAATAGGGTAAAAAGCCGCAATTGCCAAAACGCCTGAAACGATCAAGCCTTTGTACAAAGCAAACATGATATTTGTATCGCCTTTTTTCAATTTGACAAAAAATGTACCGACAACAGATGCCAAAACAGATACGCCGCCAAGGGCTAGGGGATAGAGAATAGCGTTTTCTTGATCTTTGAAAACCAAGTGACCGAGCAACATTGCTGCGATCGCGGTTACTACATAAGTTTCAAACAAATCAGCGGCCATTCCAGCATCGTCTCCGACATTATCGCCAACATTGTCAGCGATAACAGCCGGATTTCTTGGGTCGTCCTCAGGAATACCGACTTCCACTTTTCCGACCAAATCAGCCCCTACATCTGCTGCTTTGGTGAAAATTCCCCCGCCGAGCCTGGCAAAAATCGAGATCAAAGAAGATCCAAATGCCAAGCCGATAAGGCTACTTACGTCTTTAGTAATTGAATAAAAAACCGTCACGCCGATCAAAGCCAAGCCAGCAACCAACAAACCTGTTACTGCTCCGCCTCTAAAAGCTACTGATAGGGCAGCACCGAGGCCTTCTCTTGCCTTTTCAGCTGTACGCACATTGGCGCGAACCGCGATATTCATACCGATATAACCTGCTGCGGCAGAAAGAATCGCCCCGACAGCAAAGCCCCAAGCAGTAGTCCAACCGAGTTCTTTTACAAATCCGATTATCAAAAACAAGATAACGGCAATTACAGCCACCACTCGATATTGAGTATTCAAATAAGCGCTTGCGCCTTCTTGAATTGCTTTTGCGATTTCCTGCATTTTCTTGTTCCCTGCAGGTTGAGCGAGGATCCAACGGATCAGATAAATACCATACAAAATGGTAAGAATGCCGGCACCAACTGCCAAGCTAATAGGTGTAAACCAATTTGGCATATGACTCCTTTCAGTCAATTTGTCATCCCAGACCCGAAAGCAAAGCGCTTCGAGATCCGGAATCTAAAAAAATTAGTTATCAGAGATTTTCTCTGATAAATTGATGTCTATTACAGATACAATTTACCAAATTTAACCATGTTTGTCAACGCAAGCCAATCAAACAAAGACTTGGTATTACATTTTAATATATATGTTGTTCATAAAAATTAACTATTTTAACCCACCAAAGCCTGATATACATATTGACAAAACCCATCATTTTTACTATAATTATCACAGCTAAATAGGGGGTGATAATTATTGGCTACAAAAAAGATCCTTGTTGTTCACGGGTATGCCATCAACCCGAACGGTAGTCTGAGTCCTTTTGCAAAGGCAATTTGCCGGAAAGTAGAGATGGTCGCTTGGGAATATGATACTATCTTATTTATTGGCGGCTGGCACCTCGGACCCGAGACGATTGGCACCGCAATGAGAAAAGCCTTAACCGGAAGAGCTAATCCTGATAAGCTCTACACAGCTTTTCGACTCGGCCTGACAAATCATGCTCCTCCCAGAGACAGTATGGAGGAAATTGATTTTGTACCTGCAATACTTCAGGCCCTCGGTTGCAAGATATCCCAGCCTTTCGACGCTATCTGCATCTGGAGCTTCATGCCCAGACTTGCGCTGACCTATCGCAATCGCGATGCAAACGCCAAGATCATCCCTGTATTTTGTCTTCAAGATTTCAATCCCATACATCTCCTGAAGCAATTTGCCGGCTTGATCATGACACTACTTGACCCCAAAGGTAAAAAATACTTTAAAGGTCACCGCAAACAAAGAACTTTCGGTGATATGGATAAACTAATCACCAATACTCCAGAAAACTGGAAAAAATAACTCAAAAGCGCGGATCAATCCGCGCTTATTTTTAATACAATTTTTATTCTTCGACCCTGTGGAGAAGCTACCATACTTAGTTCTCGCCGCAGATAGATACTCCTATAATTCATTTTTTTGTTTATTTTTTTACATTTTTGAAAATTTTAAATTCATTTTAAATTGCCCCAAAGGGGCCCCTTCGGGGAAAATTTTAAATTTTAAATTCTTCGTTCTTTATTCATCCCCGCCGTCTCTGTCACCCCCCCCTAACTACCAACTACTATCTACTAACTACTGCAAATCTATCGCCTCTTCATATACTCGCAAAGTTTCACTTGCCATTTTCTTCCATGAGTACTTTTTCAATTGTGCTTTACCCAATTTC
>VFKW01000162.1 GCA_009885355.1 Candidatus Berkelbacteria bacterium | reverse complement strand
GCTATATTATATCATAATTTTATAATTTATATATAGAAAAACCCTGCGGATGCAGGGTCATGTTTAGTTGTTTTTGGAATGTTTGATGGCAGATTCTATAATTGTTAAAAGTTTGTCAGTATATACTCCGTTATTATTTATTGTTCTTGCTTGTGAGGCAAGCTGTTGTCCGATTGAGTCACGGTATTGGTGATCAGTTACATATGGTCTAATCGCTTTTACCCAAGCTTCAGGATCGGGTGGGAGAATGTCTTCTTTGTGTAGGCAATTTTCTTCTAGAGCTGATCCTTCGGTTACGAGGGCTGGGCAGCCTTCAAGCATTGATTCTATTAATGTGAGTCCGAAGGTTTCAGACAGTGAGGTAATGCAGAGAAGATCTGTAGCCCACCGCATAAAACGGCGCGTCCAGATATAATCTTTTTTTCCAACGAAATGGAAAAGGTAGGAAATTCCCCGTTCATACGCAAGTTTTTCGAGCGTTTTTTGATATGGACCTTCTCCTATAAAGACAACATGAGGTATAGGTTCGTATTTATTAGAATCTAAATCTCGACGTTTTTTCTCATAGATGTCCATAACATCGATCATGAATTGAAGATTTTTGACTTCTTCGATGCGGCCGATAAGCGCGATGATAGGGTTGATGCCAAAGAATGGCAGTATCTCTTTGACTTCCTTAAGGAATGTTGCTTTGGTGGTTTCGTCATCGTCTAGTAATATATCTTCGTCGATGACGTTTGACAGAAGGTGAATAGGAGCATTTACAGCATTAGGAATAAGCTCCAGATATTTCTGCTGTTGCCATTTTGATAGCATAATGACAGCGTCAGAATTGAGGCTGACATATTCGCTATTTTTGATTTGGCAGTTAAGTAGGAACTTGTAAAGCCATTCCCATTTCACTTCACTTCTGAGATATATCCAGAAGGCGGTGTGAATGATAGTTATGACCGGTATTCCCAGTTCTTTGCCACACCTGGCTATAATGGCGTTTATATGGTTGTCACCATGGTTGAGGAGAAATTCGGGTTTAGATTTTTGTATCTTTCGTTTGATAAGTTTGTAATTTAACCAAGCGATAGGATACAAAAACAGTAGGATGGTCGGAAACATCAATGGGATACAGAACCAATAGCGTTTTTTTGCCAAGTAAGCACAAAATGGAACGTAGAATTCGCCTTTACCCGGTTTTTCCCAAGGAGCAGCCGGTGTAATAGTGAGGAAAATATGGTCGAGTTCTTCAAATAATTTTCGAATAAGTCGGTCCATAATGATAACACCGCAAAGATGTCTCGATTCGCGCGCAACTAGAAAATTCCATTTTTTCAATGAACGGTCACTCCTTTTTTAATTGGTTTTCCAGGTTATTTATACCATAAAATAAGCTACAAGTAAAGGAGAATAAGAAGCTAGTAAGCTAATAAGCTGATAAGCTGTATGGTGGGCGTGATAGATTCTTTGTTTATTGAGTTAGGATTTGGGCGCCTGACGGGGTGACGGCTAGAGTGTGTTCGAAGTGGGCGGACATGGAGAGATCACTAGTTGTTATTGTCCAGCCATCTTGGGAAATATTGATTTCGGGACTGCCGAGCGTGACCATTGGTTCAATAGCAATGACCATGCCTGTCTTTAGGATGTAGCCAGTCCCCTTTTTGCCGAAATTGGGGATAGATGGCTCTTCTTGGAGTTCGCGTCCTACACCGTGGCCTGTAAGCTCTCGGACGATGCCGTATTTTGCGGATTCGATGACTTTTTGAATGGCATTTTGGACGTCACCTAAATGAACACCGTTTTTGACTTCTTTTAGTCCGGCATAAAAGGATTTCTTGGTAATATCCAGTAGATTTTGAATATTTTTATCTATCTGACCGACGGGAACTGTGACGGCGGTGTCATTATGGAAACCTTTATATTTCATACCAATGTCGATGCCGATAATATCGCCTTCTTGGAGTATTTGATTGCCTGGAATGCCATGAACTATTTGCTCATTTACTGATGCACAAATAGTGGCGGGAAAACCGCCGTGGCCTAAAAATGACGGTTCGCCGCCGGCGGCTTTGATGCGTTTAAAAGCGATATCATCAAGTTGTTTGGTAGTAATACCAGGTTTGGCAAGACTAGCTAATTCATCCCGAATAAGGGCGAGCATGTGGCCGCCCTCGGACATAATTTTAATTTCTTCGGGAGTTTTGATGTGGATCATATTTGAGTGCTTTCGATAACTTGAGCTACATCTTTGGCAACTGCATCGATGGATTGTTCGCCATTTATTTTGACTAAACGGTAAGATTGATAGTAATAATTTAAAATTGGTTCGGTTTCTTGATAATATAGGTCGAGGCGACGAGTGATGGCTTCGGCATTATCATCGGCTCGTGTGATCACTTCGCCGCCGCATTTTTCGCATTTTCCCGAAAGTGAACTAGAGTCGCTCGGTAAATAAGTGGTTTGGCAGTCCTTGCAGGTGCGGCGTTTTGTCAGACGATCGATGGCAGCAGGTCGGTTGATGTTGATATTTATCGCTTTTGGTAAGGTGAGATTTTCATCGGCGAAGATCTTGTCGAGCATTTCGGCTTGGGTCAGTGTGCGAGGAGTGCCATCGATCAAAATGCCCTTGGTTTTGTCGAAGCTTTGTAATTCATTGTGAAAAACTTCCATTAGTAATTCGTCAGGTAAAAGCTCGCCTTTATCAATTATATTTTTGATTTTAACGCCAAGTGGAGTGGCTACAGATGAAATTTGGCGGAGTAAATTTCCAGTTGAAATGTATTGAAAATTGTATTTTTCAATTAAGATTTGTGCTTGGGTTCCTTTGCCGCTTCCTTGTGGACCGATCAAGACGAAGTTTTTGGTTACTGGGGTATTATTTTCGATATTGTCCATATTCCATCCTTTCCTTTTTTTACCGGTTGAATTAAATTGATTTCATATTTTTTATCTTTATGAGTCACATCGACAATTGCCGTGCCGTCTAATTCGTTTTTACTAATGAATAAATATATGTCTTCAGCGGCTAATCCGTAGAATCCAATGGCATCTTGTTTTGAAGTGGCGGCCGGGTCAAGATATGGCGAGGTTGGTAGATTGGTGGCTTGATCTTGGATTTGGGTGGCTTTGGATGTGTCAACTGTAAATTCAAGATATAATTTTTTAGTTTTTTCATCAAATGATGGTATGAAAAGTATTTGGCCCTCTTTTATATTATCACCATTTTCCAAATTATTCACCTCTGTGATTCGCGTCCAGTTCATATTCAATTTTGTGGCGATGCCAAAAAGGGTTTCACCAGGGCCGATTTTGTAGGTTTGGGCTGGATTTGAAGGGTGGTTGGAATTTTGAGCCGGTTTGGTCAAAGCGGGCGTTGGCGACAGAGTGGTTTGGGGTTGGGTGGTTGGAGTTAGTGTTGGTGTGGTTTGGAGTTTGGAGCCGTGCCTGCCGGCAGGCAGGTTGGGGGTTGGGAGAGTATTTGTTGATTTTTCTTGGGATTTGAGATAAAAATAAACAGTACTGCCAGCGAGAACCATCACTAGAGCATAGGTGAAGATGCTTAAAATTGTGTTTTTTGCAGAAGCCATTTAGCCTCCGGGCTAGTAAGCTAGTAAGCTGGTAAGCAGTAAGCTAGTAAGATAAACAGTATGCAAGGGCGACTGCGGCAGGATTATTAGTACTTTTCGTAGGTGCGCATGAGCATTTGAGATTTGAATTGACGCATGGTTTCGATGATTACAGAGACGACGATCAGGATACTGGTTCCGCCAAGCTGTATGGTGCTGAGGGACGGATAAAATGCTTTGACTAAAAATGGCATAACAGCGATCAAGCCGAGGAAGATAGCACCTGTTAAGGTGATACGGTTGATTACAAATGAAAAATAATTTGCAGTTTCCTTGCCAGGTCGAATACCGGGAATAAAGCCGCCATTTTTCTGGAGGTTTTCGGCAACTTCGGTCGGTTTGAAAACAATGAAAGTATAGAAGTAGGTAAATAATATTACCATGACAAAATATATGCCGCTGTAAAACCATTCATTATTCTGGAAAAGATTATAGATAGATTTACCTATGCTTTGAAGGGTTTCGCTTTTGGCAGTTTGGAGAAATTGGCCGATGACGGGTGGAAATGTAACCATGCTTAGAGCAAAAATAATTGGGATAACACCGGCGGAATTGATACGAAGCGGCATGTGTGTTTCGACGCCGCCGTAATTTGATCCGCGTGTTCGCCTGGCATAAGAGATCGGAACCTGGCGTTCTCCTTCAGTCATAAGGATAATAAAAGCAATAATAAGAAAGGTGATAACCAAGGTAAGTATGGTTACTAAAATTAATGGTGCGCTGTTTGCAACTAAAACAGTTTTGGTGTTTGCGATCTGTCCTGGCAATCCGGCGATGATGCCGATGGCGATGATCAGAGAAATGCCATTTCCGATACCTTTTTCAGTGATTAACTCGCCGAGCCACATCATTAGAACTGTACCTGCGGTACAGATGATAAGAAGCATCATTATTTGAGTGGTATTTAATGTACCGATAACTTTTTGTGACTCAAGAAGCCTAATCATACTCCATGATTGAATAATGGAAAGAGGTACGGTTAGCATGCGGCTATAATAATTGAGTCTTTGTCTTCCCTGCTCGCCTTCTTTGGAAATGGCTTCGATTGATGGCACGATCATCTGTAAAAGCTGCATGACAATGGTGGCAGTGATGTATGGACCAACACCCATAAGGATGATGGAGAAATTTTCCATTGTGCCGCCGGTGAACATATTTAACAAGCCTAAAAATGGGTTACTGGTGAAGAATTTTTGTAGACTTGAAATGTCGACATAAGGCAATGGAATATGGGCTAAAACCCTAACGGCCAATAGAATAGCCATTGTAAAAATAATACGGTTTCGTAGGTCGGTCAGTTTCCAGATTTTTTTAATATAGTCGATCATATTCTCCTCTTTCTAGCAAAATTAATATATCAGTTTAATTCTTGGTTGTCAATTTGATAATAAGATATGAAATATATATATTGTGTTTTGTATTTTCTTTATTATAGACATTTTATGTTGGATTGTCCAGGTAGGGATTGACATTTTTATACATATGTGGTAAAATATGTTATTCTTGCAATTTTAATAAAAGAATAAAAATACATTGTCTGGGAGGACAAAAATCATGAGAAAGGTAGTAGTAATGACTGTTTTGGCTATCTTGATGGCCACATGCGTGCTTGCGCAAGCTCCGTCTCAAATAGAGAGGGAGCGCACTTTTGGAAAGGATGCTGATGATACAATGCTGAAAAGCAAAGTTATCATTGAAGACCAGGGTGCGCAAGTTCGGTTGGATAATATTGGCGGCGCTTTAGTTAAGGCGCTTGGTCAGACGGAATTCGAATTTCATTTTCGTTTGATCGATGATAAAAATGAAGGAGCATTTTCTGCTTTCTCGGTTCCTGGCGGATATGTATATATTAGCAAGGAAATGTTTAATAGCTTGTCTTCTGACAATGAGTTAGCGGGCGTTTTAGCTCATGAGGTTATGCATTGTGCTTTGCATCATTGGATAAACGAGAATGATAAAGCAAATAAAAACAAAACCTTAATGGCTATTGCTGATTTTTTCACTAATAAATGGGCGTCCACATTTGTTGGCATTGGTCAATTGAAATATTCTCGTGAAAATGAAGCTCAGGCAGATGATCAAGGGATTACTCTCATGACAAAAGCCGGATTTGATCCTATGGGTTTTGTTGGTTTGATGTCATTTTTGGCTTCAAAGGGGCATGATGCTCTGCCGGCATTTCTATCAACACATCCGGATGTTGATGACAGATATAAGAAGGCTTATGACCGGGTTGTAAAACCAAATTTTGACGAGGTTATCAAAAAATCTGGATGGCCTATTGCCAAGGTTGCTCTTGTAGTAACCGGTAAAGGAACCTTTTCAGATAAGATTGAGGCCAAAAAGCCAAACATTCATTCGGTAGTTGCTAAATTGCTTCCAGGTTACAAAGTAGAATTGGCTGGCAATACGGCTGCTAATGATAGTACAATCAAGGGATTTAGGATCAATATTGTACTTACGACCGGCGAGAAACCAGCTGGTTCGCTGAATATTGTCAGCGAGGTGAAGATTTGGGATAGTATCTCGATGTGTGAATCCAAATCTCCTTTGTCGGCATCATGGATCGAACTATCCGATAAAGATTTTGACAAAAAATTGAATCTCCAAATTGAATCTGTAATTAAAGAATCATTGGGAGAATCAATGGTGTTAAAACCTGATTGTGGAGTTGTCGTTCGGTCAACGATTGACCAAGAAAATAATTTATATCTTATGGTCAATTGGTTATCAAAAACTGACGGCCAGGGTCGGTATAATGTGCTTCGTGAAAAGAAGTATATTGCGACTGTAAAACAAAAAAGAAACAATAGATATATACTTGAGCGTGGAGAGCACGTTCAGGCAGGAGATATATTGTTTCCTACATTCTAATTAGCGCTTTTGCGTGATGGGCTGCCTATTTGGCAGCCCATATTTTTTTGTTTATTTTGAAATTTCTAGAGTTTCGAAATTACTTTCTTGATTATTGGATGTGATTGAGATGTCGTATTTATTTGGTTGAACTGGGATTGTGCCGATCGGGGTATTTAGTGTAGTAGGTATAGTAATTATTATTTCTGTGCCGTTTTTGCTATCTATATTAGGAATAGTGCCTTGACCGAATTTTATGGTGTTATTGTGAGAAAATCCGGATCCTTGGATTGTAATAGTATTATTTGTACTCAGGGTGGGATTTTCAGGCGTTATGCCGGTTAATTGGATAGGTGTTTTTGATTTTACAGGATTGCCAGAAAAGACAAGTGGCTCATTGGGACCGATGACGTTGCCTTGGTAGGTTGTATATATATAGATGTCGCCTTTAGGATGGGGTGGGATTTGGGCTTCTATCTGGGTGGTAGTTGTTTTTGTGATTTTAGCTTCAAGAGTTCTTTGGTGGATATTGGTTTTGGCACCAATGTAAATTTTGGTTTTTTTAGAAAAGCCTTGTCCTTTAATAATAATTTTCCCTCCAGTGGTTGGTAATTTTTTTGGAGTAAATGACGTGATCTCAATTGGGATATAGAGCCCGCTTTTTGTTTTCCAGTCTGTTTTTTGAATAGTTTTTTTCTGGGGGGATTGATTTATAAATAAATAACCGATTGTAATAATAACGATTGTAGCGATTGCTAAAATCATACTAGGAATGAATTCCCTTCTTTTTGATATATGTTTAAGAATTTTTTTAATGTTTTTAATGTTTTTTTTCATGGTTTTCCTAATATTTATAACCCATCATTAATGGAATTAGGCAGGCGTATGTCAGATATACAACCAGCCAGAATCCACTGTGGAGAAAAGTTATGATTTGGGATTGGCGCGTGCGAGTGGCCGAGTTTACTAGAGCGGCGGTTATGGTGAGCCAAAAAAACATGGCTAAAATATAGGGGGTTGCCGCGGGGGCGGCTACAAAAACGTTGAAAGTATAGCCGAAGGTTGTAAAAATTAATGAAGTTACTAGTAAATTGATGATTACGATAATCCAGCCGATGTAACTTGTTTTAGGTTGATGGCCGTGTATTTTTTTAGTTTCCTCTTTCATGGCTGTGTGAAAAAGAAGCTTATAATATAAAATGTACATAAATAGAGCCACCAGGGTTGTGATAATGGTTGCATAATATATATTCATAGTTCCCTCCGTACATATTTAGTATAAAGTATATAGTATATAGTATCAAGTATATTAGTAGTTGGGAGTTGGTAGTTAGGAGTTAGGGAGGATTCAAAAAAAGAGGCCGAGGCCTCTTTTTTTTATATGCCAGGAAACCCCGTACGTAGGAGGCAGTCACGTCATGATTCTTGCCGAGTCTCAGTACGGGGATGAATGGCATCCGCTCTTACCAGACCCGGCGGGGTATGGTAAGCTCTTCTCATGAGAACAAATAGTTTAAGCCATAGTGTATATAGACATCAATACCATATTGTATGGGGAACAAAATATCGTAAAAAATACCTCAAAGAATATGTAAAACTTGAGTTAATTACATCGTTTGAGAACACGATAGAAAAATTCCCCACACTCCATCTAGATCTCGTCAATGTCAATGAAGACCACGTGCATATTCAAATAGAAATACCTCCAAATATATCCGTCGCAAAGGCTGTGCAGGTGCTAAAGCAAAATGCCACCATTCATCTTCGAAAAAAGTTTAAGTTCATCAAGAGGATGTATTTGGAGAGTAGTATCTGGGGTGTGGGATATTTTTCTTCAACAGTTGGCCTCAACGAAAAGCAAATTCGCAAATACATCGAGTATCAGGGACAACAAGAAATCCCAAAACAGATCGAAATAGATTCATGAGTCCCCGCTGCCTAAGAAACCCCGGGATTAGCGGCAGCGGTTCCCGGGGAGTTTCATT
>VFKW01000067.1 GCA_009885355.1 Candidatus Berkelbacteria bacterium | reverse complement strand
CTACTCAAATAAGCGCATATGCGCTTATTTGAGTAGTTGAAATAAAATTTATAATTAGATGTATTAGATGTATTAGATTTTTAGATTATTAGGTTATTTGATTATAAGGTTAGGAGGTTAGGAGGTTGTGGGGTTGGTTGTTTTATTCTTCAATAATTTTTCCTTTGATGATCTCAAAACTGATTTTTGATTCGAGCCAAAGGTATATAATTCCGATAAGAACAGATGTCATGCCGGCAAGAAAAGTGATGACGATGGCAGTGTTAAAATTTATTTGAGTAAAACTAATAAGTCCAATTTGAAGAGAGCTGATGATAAATAGAGCGATTGCCAGTTCGTAGCAGAAGATGGCATTACGAATTTTATGGAGACGATTAAAAAGGAGTTGTATTTGATCTTGGTGTTTGTGGTTGGAATTTTCTTCGGAAAGCTGGCGTATTCGGTCAATAACAGCTGATGATTTGTTGCTTGAAGTTGATAATAAAATTGAGCAGCTGCTGACCATAAAAGCCGGAGATATCATTAATTGAATTACTTCTGATGATGTCATAGAGACTCCTTTTTTAGAATAATTTTGAGATTTTTTGTTTTAGATTTGAGAATGTGTTTTTAATTGATTTAGTAATGGATATTTCTTTTTTACTGGTGACGCCTTTTACTTGGCCTTGGTTTTTTATAGTTGTTGGTTTTGTATTTGTTTGAACTACCTGAGCGTATCTAATTTTTGATAAATCAAAATCATTGATGGTGTCGGTTATTTTTCTAGGCATAACACTGACAGATAATTCTACATTGCCGGTTTCAGCGTGACAAATAATTGGCATAAAGGTTGAAAAAATTATGCAAATGAGAGTAATGGTTGTGAAATATTTTTTTTGCATATGATTGTACGACTGCGGTCTAGATCCTTCGCCTGCGGGCTCAGGATGACATATTATTGGAATTTTAGGTGTCTTTTGAGGAAAAAGATAAGTACGATGAGAATTACGAAGCCAGCGAAGGCTGGGATGACGATCATAAGTGGAATAGCCCACAGGTTGGATGTAGTGGTTATTGGGAGCTTGTTGCCATCGGTGGCGCTGGCGGTAATTTTGTAAAAGCCGAAAGGATATTTTTTGGTCCATTTACCATTATAATCTCGAGTATTTGATGGAATAATTGTGTGAGTACCCATGTCGATTTGAGCAGTTTTGCCGATCATTGGCTTGATGGCAACTGAGCCTTTTGAATCATAGTGGACGCTGCCGGTATTTTGGACTTTGAATGAAAAATCAAGTGGTCCTTGCCAGATGATTCTTGGGATACTAAAGCCTGATAAGGTAGTGGATTTTCTGACTTCACCAGGGATAGATACGAGCATCAGGGTGCCGACACGACTGGAAACGCCGAGTTCGACTTTGCCTTCGGGGGTTTTATTGAGTATTTTGGCAAAGATGGCAGCATAATGTCCGCCTGGTTCAGCACCAACTGGCACGCTAATTGTGAAATTGATTTCTTTTGATTCTTTTGATTTTAGGATGCCTTCTTTTGGTTCAGTGAACGAATACCAGTCAGCCAAAGTGGTGAGGCCGTCTTGCTTGGGTATACCGTTAAATGAAGGAGCACCTTGGTCGGAAACTTTGGTAAAATTTTCGGTTTCAATAATATAATTTGCGTCAGTGGCATCGTTATTTTTGATGACAACCTTGCCGGTTTTTTGTCCGCCCGGGTTGATGTCAAAATTAAAGGTTACAGGAGAAATTTGGAGACCTTTATTGGCAGCCGAAGCTGGTTTTGCTGAGAAACTAAATATTATTCCTAATGTTAAAATTGGAATAATAGTAAGTTTATAAAAATTTTTCATTTCCATCCCTCCTTATGATAATACTGCTGTGGCAGTAAAAGTTACATTTCCAGAATATGAACCAGTTTTTTGATCATTTGGAGCGTCTAGCATCCAGCCCCAACTTGAGGTATCAGGAGTATCGCGAAAACCTTCGACAGTGTGAGCAGTGGTGGCATTTTGTGGAATGCCAGCGTATTTGTTGCCGGCGTCGTCAAAAGCAGTGCAAACATCGGCGCACCATTTTGCCTCTGGAGTAGTATCGGCGGCCCACATACTAACACCAAGGCCAGTGCCGGTCCAGGCGGTTGGAGTGCCGATTGTGCCGGCGTAGTCAGCGATATGTGTGGTGGTATCGGTGTGTAATAAAGCGGAATTTGTGCTTGCTTTGCCATCACTTAGACCCAAGGTGTAACCATTGGCGGCATTGGTTGAAACTGTGGCGACACTGCCATTTGCACCTGTGATTGGAGTACCTGGAGTGAGGGCGCCGAGGGAGAGAGAATCTCCAGCGCTGATGGAAAATGACAAATAGGTACTGATGCTGGTATCGAGAGCAACTGTGTCTGTGGCAGCTTTTGCCTGCGGAGTTTGAATATTTGCCAGATAGGAAATTAGACAAAAACCAAGGGCGATAATTAATGATAATTTAATAAGCTTTTTCATAAGCCTCCTTTTGTTACCTATACATATCTATTATTAACTATATTAAAAATAATATCAATAGATGGTTAAGCTAAAAGCTAAAAGCTAATAAGCTGATAAGCAGTAAGCTAGTAAGCTAGTAAACTGATAAGCTGTAAATAATTTTTTTTGTCATCCCGAGCGATAGCCGAGGGATCTTATAATCAAAATCCCAAATCCGAATGGCCAATGACCAAGGATGGAAGAAACAGTTTAAGATTTCTCTGTTCCGCTGCGCTCCAATCGGAATGACAATTTTTATTGCTTATTGCTTATTATCTTATTAGCTTACCAGCTTATCAGCTTGGTGGTTAGTTAAGTAGTCCGGTTACTGTGAAGGTTATGTTTCCGGCGTAATCCCCTGTTTTTTGGGTGTTTTCTACTACTAATTTGTAACCAATGTTGGTTTCGTCGCTGACTGTTGGGGCGCCGGATTTGGTGGAGATGACGGTGGCGTTTTGGGGGACGCCGGCGTATTTATTGTTTGAGTCGGTGGCGGTGGTGCCGGTCCCCCATTTTGTTGTGTCTTTATCAGTGGCGGTATATACGCAGAATCCAAGGCCGCTACCGCTCCAACTGGTTGGATTTAGAATAGTGCCGAGATAATCGGCGATACGGGTGGCAGCGTCAGTGTGGAGTAAAGTTGAGTTGCCGCCAGTAGCGTTGTCACTGATTGAGAGCGAATAACCGGCTGGATAATTGGTGCTGATGGTGGTAGTGGTAGTGTCAGTGATGATTGATCCAGGGAGAAGGCTGCCAAATGATAAACTGGGTTGATCGATATTAAAGTCGAGGAATAAATTGGCGACTTGATAAAGATTGGAACTGTTGTTGGTGACAGTTGTGGCTTTGTCGGTGGTGAGAACTTGGCCGGCATATAGAGTATCAAAATTTGTGAAACCATCATTTATTTTTATTTTAAAATTTAGTGTCCATTGATTGCCGCTTGAGCCGGCGTCGCCGTTTACTGAGGTTAAGGTAATGGCATTTTGTGTATCGGCTTCTTTTGTAAATTGTGGGTTGGCGGTGCGGGTCCATTTGAGTTTGATGGAATCAAAAGTTGGATTGGCGGAGCTATCGAAATTGTTGGCGAGGTTGAGATAGACATTGTCGATGTCGGTCGGGCCGTCTGGGTCAGTGACTTTGACTTCAAAATTCCACTCGGTCGTGTCGTCGGAGACGGCAGTATTTGTGGTGCCACTGTAAGGATTGGTGAAAGTGAGAGAATTGTTGGTTGGGGGTTGATTGAAGACCCAGCCTGGGTCGTTGTTTCCAGCGTTTGTGGTATTTGCGCCTGGGGTGATGCGGTAGGAGGTGTCGGTTTGGCTGTCCATAACATTGATGTAATCACCGGCGGTGAAATTGGCTGAGATGTCAAATTTCCAGGCTGAGTCTGCGACAGTCGAGCGCAAGGTCAGGACTTTGCCGGAAGCACCGTCAAGGGTCCAAGTGTTTGTAATGGTTTGTTTTGAAGCGTTGGTAAAATTGATTTGATTGGCGCCGTTGGCGTTTGTATCTATGGTTAAATTGTAAAAAGTCGTGTCCCCTACCAGAGTTTGACCGGCAGTGCCATTGAAAGTGACTGTGCCAGAATTGGCGGTGAAAACACCGAGAGCGCCCTTGGTCCAGTTGCCGTTTACGGTAGTGGCGGCGGCGGAATCTGGTTTTAAAATAGCGTGGGCAGCGTCGGCTATGGAGACATTTTTATAACTGTCCCCTGTCACGGGGGAATATTGGCCGTGAGTGATAGTAAAAGTATTAGATATGGTTTGGGCGGCGGAGGGATCGACGTCGTAGGTATCGTCAGGATCGGCGTAGGTGTTGTTGATGGTTAGATTGTACCAAGAGGTGGCGCCGGAGATGATCTGGGCGGCGGTGCCGTCGTAGGAAAAGGTGGAAGTAGCAGGTGTGAAGTCGCCTGTTTTTACAAATGGAGTGCCATTGCCAGAGAGGTGCCAGATGCGGTTGCCGGCATTTAAGATTGTACCAGAGGCTATTGTCAGGATATTGTTTACTGTGATGTCTCCGGTGGCGGCGGTAGAGGTGGTGATGGTAAAATCTCCGGAGGAGAAAGTCAAATTGTAAAATTTCCAGTGAGTGGTGTCGGCATTGACTGAAGTGCCGAAATTTTTTGGTCCTGATACAGATTGCGTAAAGAGGTTCGTGCCGGAGGTGGTCATATCGATAGTACCGCAGGTAGACGCGCCGCATTTAACATTGCCATTAACTGTAATATCGGCGGTGCCGGTGGCGGTGTTTAGGGTGCCGGCGGTCATGGTGAGGTCGCCTGCTACGGTCATTGTGTTGGTGAGAGCTGACCAGGCGCCGCCGGCGCCGTTGAAAATAACGTTGTAGAAACTTTGAGAACCTGAATTGATGGTTCCGCCAGATGAGGTTCTATTAAATGTGACGGTACCAGAGCTGTGCGTAAAAGTGCTGGCGTTGGCAAATGTCCCGCCGACACTTAGGTTCGCACCAGCGGTGAATGTGCCGGCAGCTTTAGAAAAGTTACCGGTAACTGCCATTGCGGCCGGGGCTATAAAATTACCTTGAGTTTGGGTGAAGATGTTGGTGATATTTAGAGTATTCGTCGAACCATTGACGGTGACGGTTTGATTTGCAGTTTTGTTGATGGTGAGATTGTAAAAAGTTTGCGTGGCAGAAGTGCCATTTATGTTGGAGCTGTTGCCGGTGAGGGTGACGGTTGTACCGCCAGGGGTAAAGGTGCCGGCATTGCTAGTCCAGTTGGCGGCGGCAGAAATGGCGCCGCTGGTGGCGGTGATGGTGCCGGCGTTGGTCATGACTCCGGTGATTGTGGTAGAAGTGCCAGTAGTGGCAAAGAAAGTGGCGCCGGTGTTGTTGGTGAAGGTATTGGAAAAAACATGAACGCCGGAAGGTTTGGTGCCAGTAATGCCGAAATTTCCGTTGTTAGTAAATGCACCTGTGACAGAGAAATCATAGGTTTTTGGATCAAAAGTGGCATTGGTGTTGATGGTAAAAGTGCCGGCGATAGCAAAACTACCGGATTGAGCGCCAGCTAGATTGTATGTAGTGGCAACACTGGGGTTTGGTGTAAAAGCAACATTGTTGTAAGCGCCTTGGCCGGTTTGAAAATTTGCAACCGTTGTGGCAACATTCGATCCGGCGTAGACGATTGTCGAGCCGGTGGTCGTAATTGCACCCTGAGCAGTTCCCGCTACATAAGAAATAGTTAGAGGTGTACCAGTACCCGTTAGCGTCAATGTTCTGTTGGTAATGTTTAGAGTTCCGTATCTATTTGAACCCGGGAATTGACCGACCGACATAGACGTGGCGACTAAATCATTTGTGGAAATTGTTAGGGTTGTGCGAGGGGTGCCGGCATTAGTAGATGCATAGACGGCCATAGCTCCAAAATTAGTAGTGGTGGTTCCGGGAATAAAAGTAACTGTAGAGTTGCTGTTGTTGCTAAATAGCATTGTGCCGGTTCCTTTTACAAAGTTGCCATTTGTGAAATCAACTGATGCAGCGGCAGAAAAGGTTATTCCTCTATTTGAGGTTGCATTTAAAGTACCTTCACAATCAATACTGGGAGCTGTGATATATGTTGCGGTGGCATTGCTTGACAAATAATATGTTGCGCCCGAATAAATGAGCCAGGCAGAACTTCCGTTAAAGACATGTGCGCCAGATGGAACAGGGCTAGCAATGCCAAAATTGCCGGAGTTAGAAAACATGCCCGTGACGGTGAGTGCGAGACCTGCGGGGTCAAATGTGCCGGCGGTGATAGTGAGATTGCCTCCGACAGTCATAGTACTGGTCAATAAAGTCCAAATGCCGCCTGTGCCATTGAAAGTGAGATTGTAGAAATTTTTTCCGACTCCGACTCCGCCAGTGTTGATGGTTTTACCAGAAGCGGTGCCGTCGAAGGTGACGGTGCCTGATCCTGCAGTGAAAGTACCAGAGTTTGTCCAAGTACCAACTACGGTAAAATTGGCCGTGGTTGAAGCTGCAAGAACACCTTTTGAGGTAATAGTGACGTCACCGTTGGCGTCGATGGTGCGGTCGTTGGTTTCGTTGTCAAGCGTAGTAGCATATGAATCCGTTGCCTTGCCTATGGTTAACGTGTTACTCACAACAATTTTGCCTGACGAACCAGTTGCGGTTGTGATAGTATATCCAGCTGCTCCAGAATTTTCAAAATTGAGATTAAAAAATGTCCAATCACTGGAACCAGAGGTATTGCCAAAGTTTTTGGCAGCGCCGACTCTTTGAGTAAAAGTATTGGTCGAGGTCATATTAATGATGCCGGCTGTGCCGGCGACGGTGCCGTTGACTGTTACATCGGCGGTGCCTTGCGAGGTGTTGAAAGTACCAGCAGTCATTGTTAAATCATTGGTCACTGTCACTGTATTAGTTAGTGGCGACCACTCGCCACCAGAGCCGTTGAATGTAAGATTGTAGAAGGAGGAAGCGCCGGGATTAATTTTTTTACCAGGAGCCGTGCCATCAAAAGTGACTGTTCTGGTGCCTGAGGTGAAGGTGTTGGAGTTTGTCCAATCCCCTGCGACTGTCATATCAAGAGAATTAGTATCAAAAGTGCCACCAGAGTTGGTAAAGTTGCCATCGATATCCAGATTATTTGTGGCCAATTGTAAAATACCTGCGCCAGAATGAATAATATTATTGAACAATTTACCAGCACCTGTCCCGCCTGATGTTAGAGTTTTTGTAGCGGTGTTTTGAAAGTCCACTGTGCCGGCGCCAGGGGTATAGGTATCGCCGTTTACCCAGTTGCCTTTGATGTTGATATTGATAGTTTTTGGCGCGCCTCCAGTGCCCGAACCGTCGATTTTAGAATTTCCAGCGCCACTATAAATAGTTATATTACTATCCAAGGAAAGGGTGGAGTTTGTGGCTTGGGAGGTATTTATAATCTGGCCATATCTTGAAGTATCTCCATTATATCCAAGCTCAATACCTGCGAGCCAGGTTGAATCAGTCCGAGTAGAGATATTGTAACCTTTGAGATCAAATACAGATGATTTGGAAGCTGTGTTGCCATAGATATAGAACATGCCTCTAATTGAAATATTGCCGCCTAGCTCGTAATTAGCAGACCCAGTGGCTTCATTGCTGTATAAATTAATGGAGTTATAAAAAGTTCCAGTCGGCAGAACCATAACAGGACTAGCATTGCCATACAATATTATTCCGGTTGTGCCAACCATAGTAGCGCCATTTGAAGCAATAAAGCCGGCAGCTACGCTGGAATAAAATTGAAGATTTGTATAACTGCCAGTTAGTGAGCCTGTGCTGTCACCTTGAAGAGTTATTCTATGTCGAATAGGAAAAGTATTAGAAAGAGTCGTAGTTTTACCAGTGTATGCACAATTTAAGTCATAAAAAGCAGAATTGTTGGAGGCGGACAATGTGCCGGTGCCTGTCAGATTTACAGTCGAAGTGTCACGAGTAAAGGTGCCGACAGAAGCATCCCAGTTTCCAGCTGCATTAAAGGTATTGGCGTCAGCCGTGACCGTACCAGCGACATAAAAATTTGTCGTACTAACATTGCCAGAACCACCCGAATCTGGACGATAGGTATTGCTTGCTTTTACATAAATTTTATCTTGGGCAGTTTGATTGGTGGCGTCAGTGCTTAAGTCGTTGTTGGCGTCCACATCAAAGAAAATGTCTTCATCGGATGAAGAGACGGAGTAGTCGTAGCTGGCGAGATTTGCATTAGTAATGGTTTGATTGTCGTCTGAGCCAATAGTAAGATGGTCTTCGTAGAGAAGAACGCCGGCAATATCTCCTGTACCATCATAAATAGTAACTGCGTTGGCTTCTTTGGCGTCAATTACGCCGTCAACAAAGACCGTGACGACATCGCCGCTGTTTACAGCAACATTGGCGATAGTAAAGGCTCCAGATGATGTTGTGGTGGTCTCGGCTGCGAGTGACCCATTCACGGCCACTTTTACAGTTTCACTATCAGTACAGTTTGTGGATTCATCATAGGCCTTACAGCTTCCTGAGATAGAGATACCAGGTGCGGCTGCTGGTGTAGTTACAATTGAAAGATAAGGCTGATAGCCTACCCCGTCTTCTTGGCTGTAGAAGCCGATATATTCTTCATTAGCGCCGGGACTAGTAGTGCTCAAGTCATGATCTGAAATAAGAGAATATTTTGTGGCTGCATCTTTTTTAATCCAGGTCGTATCCAAACTACTTGATGTACTGTATGAATCGGCAGCTATGTCCGCCGTATTCTGCCAGAGGTTGTCATAATCGCTAGTCATTGTATTGGCCCAATTCGTTTCGTAGCCGCTGCCATAGGTCCAATTTTGTTGATTGATTCTAATATTAAAATCGGTATCTGAGGCATCAAAAATTGGTTTCAAATGCAGGTCGGCATAATTTACGGTGTCGGTGTCGGTAATACTGGAAGTGTCGAATTCAAGATAGACGCGATTGACGAGAAAATTTGCTTCACTATTGGATTGTTGACCTAGAATCAGATTGTTTACGTCGTTGTAAGAAAGAGTCACTGGATCGTGAGCTTCAGAGTAAACACCAGCCCAACCGTCGTCGCCAATTAAAAACATGTCATTTGAGCTGCCATTAAAATTCGGGTCGATAGTGACCGGATACTGGGCGGTTTTGAGCCAAGTGTATGGAAAAGTGATGGCGGCGGAGATTTTGTTGCCTGTTTTTGTGAGGGTGGTTTTGCCGGTGATTATGTTGGCGGATTGATTGGAGGAATCCTGGATTCCAGCCTTCGCTGGAATGACATAGGAAGTGGTAGGCTTCTCGACGGAGCTCGAAGAAGATATTGTTCGACCCTGTGGAGAACTGTTGTCCCAAGCAGTAGCCGGAGTGAGTTGCCAGACTACTTTATCTGCTTTTTTGAAGACGATGTTTTGGTTTTCGGTGGTGATCTCGGAGCCGTCCCATATTTTGTCGTTGATATAAATGTCTAGGCCGTCGCCGACTGTATAGTCGAGGTTTAATTTGAGTGAAAGGTCTGCTTTGTCTTCGGCGCCGATGGTGGGTGTTGGGAGAGATGCGAGTGTTAAAATATTTAGCTTTTTTTGCAGCTCAAAATCATTGGTCTCGTATGCAAAATCCAAGCCCGGGCCGTAGGCGTCTTTGTAGGTGAGAGTTTTGTTATTTGAGGTGCCGTCGGAGTTATTTGGATTTGAAATTAGTTGATTGTTGGTAGGAGTTGAAAATTGTAATTCTTTTGGTCGAACAGTGAGGTTTTGACCGTCTTTGACGATATTGACCAGCGGATCGGTCAGGAAGTTTTTGCCAAAGTTAGCTTTGTAAATGGATTTGTCCATCGTAAAACCAGTATTGTCTTTGTTGGGCCTTATACTGGAGTCAATGTTGCACCACTTGTCGCCATCTTTGTAGTGAAGCGGGCCGCCGGAGACGATGTATTGCTCGGTGCCATCAGTATTTCTGAAGACTTTGGTGTTTTCAGAGCGTTTGGAAGGGATTTCTTTGGCGTCAGGCTTGACGGAGGCGTAGATTTTAGAGTAATCGATGTTTTTTTCTGCTTGATCTGGGGCGAAGTCTATGTTGGCTTTGGGAAGTTTGGTCGAGGGAGCGATGAGAGCTAGTCCAAGGAAAAGACTGGTTGCGCAAAAATATAAAGCTAGGGCCGATAGATGGACTTGATTGGATTGTGGGCGAATGTGCCATTTATAATACCAGCGATTTCTTTGACGCAACCATTCGTGGAGAGGTTGAATAAATTTAAAATTTGTTCGTGTTGATTTTTGAATAGCATAAATCTGTTGATCCGGATCGTCATAAAGATAAATCGGGTCGATTTTCCAATAATAATACCAGCGAAATTTGATACGCAGTTTTTCGGTAATTTTTTGGATGAAAGCGGATTTTGTGCTTGGGCGAGTGGATTTTTGGATAGCAAAAAGGCGTTTATCAAAATAATCCCAATTTTTTTGGGTTGGTTGATTTCTTTGTTTATCTGGGAAATTCCCCTCTTTTTGCAAAGGCACTCCCAAAAATAATTACAAAAGTAGCTACTTATATAGTAGCATAAAAGCGCGTAAGAATTAAGCCCCGAAGGGGCCCCGTTGGGGCTAATAAGCTGGTAAGCTAATAAGCAATAAGCCCCCCAAGGAGGCCTTTTGGGGCTTGTAATCTGGCGTTGGAATAATGAATAAAGAATAAGGAATAAAGAATAATGAATAATGAGAAGAAACTATAAAATTCCAATATACAATTTTGAAACCTTGGTTTCACGTAAGATGAATCGACTACGGTCGAAAAATGTAAATGACGAGCAGTTTTCAATAAATTCACAATTTTACAAATTACAATTAGAGACCGCTGAAAAACCTAATTATTCTTCGAGCCACTAAGTGGCCCCTTCGGGGCGAGCCCCAATGGGGACCCCTTGGGTCAAAGCGAGTCGAGAAGTATAAGCCTAATAGTTCTCGACAACCTGCCTGCCGGTAGGCAGGGCTCGAACAATATTATATATTTTTTACTTCCATAATTAGGTTTTTCAGCGGTCTCAACTATATTATTAGTAGAATTGATTAGATTTCTGGGTTATTCAACTGCTTTTGGACAGGGTTAGGATGATTAAAGAGGAGCCATTGCGCGATTTGGTCTATAAAATATTGAGAAATTTAATATTATTTATCACTTATAAAGTATCGTTTGAAATTTTTTTCAAAGTAGATTTCTGCTTTGATGGGTGGATCAAATTTGCCCGTTTTTGGATTCCAGAGACGATGATAAGAGCGTTTGAGTAATACTTTTACTTCTTTGTCTTTGTGAGGAGCGAAACATTGATCTGCTTTGCAATCGCCTTCATACATAAGGATGCCGGGGGTGGCAATATCATAGTAGCCGTCGCCGTTAAAATCGACGAATTCTTCATAATCACCGGCTGATTTGAAACTATCAACGGGGTAAATAATACCGATTTTTGATTTATAGAGAGTATAGTTAACCGAATTTGAAATGCCGCCGACGTAGCAGCCATATAAGTATTCGAATTCACCGTCATTGTCGAAATCGACTTGTTTCATTTTTGATAATTTATTTATACAGGTGGTAGTTTCGTCTGTATAGGTATTTTCTGACATTTTATATCTATAAATAAAGTTCACAAATCCATATATTTTTGGGTCTGAGTTGGGTTCTTTTTGGAATTCGACATTGCATCCAGTCGAGAAGACGTATTTTGCATAGACTTGTTGACTGTTATTTTCTGTTTTCTGGCCGACATAGGCATATCCGACGCGCGTTTCATTTTGATGTCCAAAATTTACATCGATTTTTATATAGGGCTTGTTGATACTATTTTCTAATTTTTTGAAATATTTACTTACTTCAGGAAGATTGGAAATGACTTGCTTGGCTTCATTTTCGTTGTTGATACAGGCGTTGGCGACTTTCGCCTGGGGGCTTGCAAAGAATTGATATGATAAATAAATAGTGAAGCAAACTATTGAAAAAATTACAAAACGAAGGGAAGTTCTGAAAACACGTTTTTTTATTTCACTTTTGTGAAGTTGTTTGATTTGTTGTGTTTTTTTGGACATTGAACCGCCGTTCTTTTGAATAAAATAATTATGCAAGCTAAAAGTGCCGACAAAATTATTCTATAACAAGTAGAGTAAAAGTCAAATGCGTGGTAGTTAGTAGTTAGTAGTTAGTAGTTAGTAGTTAGTAGTTAGTAGTTAGCATTAAGGGGTGGATTTGTGTATTTTGGTATTTAGTTTATTATGGTAATGAAGGAATAAATATGATTGGTAAAATATCGAAAAATAATTTGGTGACTTTGGTTTTGGTCGGCCTGCTTTTTATCGTATTTGGGGCGTCGATATTTAAAAAAGATAAGGTTGAAATAAAAAAAATGGTAAATGTGCCAAAAATGGATTTGGTTGTGAAATCTGATGTGAGCGATTGGACGCGTTGCTGTGGGCAGGATGAAGAGGCTTATAAATTGGATTTTTTGAAGATTGATAAAATCTCGTTTGCGACGGATAAAAAAGATTTGTTTATCCGTTATGATTTAGCAGCTAAATTGCCAGAAAAAAATAAGCCATTACCTAGTTATAATAAAGATCTTTTAACCGGAGTGGTTTTTTATCTTGATTTTGATGTTAATTATTTTGATGGCAATGGTAATAAAAATCCGGGCGGATTTGAGACGAATACGGATATGAGTTTTTATGGCAAGCCTTTGAAGAAAGAGGATGATGGCCGAGTGAATGTGAATGGTAAATTGGTTTCTGGCGGGCCCGGGTTTAATTATTTTGTGGCACGTTTTCCATATAAAGAAATTTTATTTGGGCAATTTGGCGATTCGATTGTCTTTAAAACATCTTCAGTGGCGGTTACCGGTAAATATGCTGCCGGAGCGAGTAGATTTTTATTTAAAAATCAATCTATGTCGGCTGATGGAACTAATTTTGAGGAAATAAAGATTCCTATGACTCTAAAAAAATAGATATTGGCCGAGGTATATAGTTCATATTTTGATCAATTCATAATCTCTACGGCCTAATTTTAACTCTTGGCCGTATGATAATTGGCGGGTGGCGTCTATCTTGTGGAGGTCTTGAAAAATGTCTTTATTTAAGGTTTTGTTTAGGATATCAAAACTGGCTTGATCGATGGCGATTGGGTCGGTGGAAGCTAAAAAGCCTAAATTATCGGAAATTGTTTTTTGTTTGACGCCATAACAGTCACATAGCGGGGTTATATTTTCTAATACATTGATATAAAAGGGTGAATTGATCTTTTTGATGATGCCATAACAATATTCGACAATCCTTTCCTGTAATTCCATTGCCGAGCCGTCGCCCCAGGGGATTTGGACGGCGCCGAGCGGGCAATTGGCGATGCAGCCGGCGCAGCGGATGCATTTGGTAAAATCGATATGAGCTTTTTCATTTATTATTTCAATAGCGTTGGCGTTGCATTTTTTTGCACAAGTGCTACAACCGACACACAGATTTTTATCTATTGTGAGATTGAAGGCGCTATGCATGGCCATTTTCCCTTTTCTTGAACCGAGTCCCATGCCGATATTTTTTAAAGCCCCGCCAAAACCGTTGCCGCCGTGGCCTTTGAAATGACTGATAGTAATCATATTTTGATAGTCTTGGAGATTTTTGCCGACGAATATGGAATCGAAATGTTTTTGATTGATGATGATTTCCCAATCGTCATTCCCCTGCTCTCCATCGCAAATATCAAGGGGGGCAAAATCAAAACCGTGGGATTTGGCCGTTTCGAGATGGTCTTTTTGGTTAGTGCGGCTGCCGCGATACAGAACATTGCATTCGATCATGGACACGTTGGAATTGGTTTTTTGTAATTCATTATAAACCGCTTTGACATAATCTGGATTTAGATAAGTCTCGCAGCCCATTTCACCAACATGAACTTTGAGGCCGGTTTTACCTTTTAGGTTTTTTGGTAATAATTTAATGATTTTGGTAAAATCATTTTTAGAATAAAATACTTTGGATTTCATATTTACCTCTTTTTACTAATATACAGACTATCTGATTAGCTGCATTGTATCAGATAGAGGATAGATTGTACAAGGATCGAGGTGGTTTATATTTGCCAAATAATATGGGGAAAATTAAGAATGAATAACGTATGGAAATGTTTGGGAAATAAGTAGATAATAGTAGAAATAGCTCTAAAGGGCTTGACTTTTTTTAAAATCAGCGTATAATTCGGGTTATATCGGAGGCAATATGGAAAAACGTGGTGTAATTAATTCGAAGACTATTCGGGAAAATTTACCCAAGGTATATGAGGACTTTTTTTCTAGGTGCCAAATCGTGGTCTCAACATCTGATAGTTTTTTCTGGGTGGGCGCTTATGCCCGCTTTTTTGGTGGATTATCGATCCAACAAAAACTGCCGACAAAGAATCTGGTAGGTTTGGAAATTATCGATGAAGAAAAATTTTGCTTTGCGGATAAACTTTATGGTTACAATACAATTACTAGAGAATTTGATGATATTAAGTATGACCATATAAAAGAAACTCGATTGAATCGTTTTTTAAAGGAATACTGGCCTCAGTTGGAAAAAACTGGCAAAATCAAAGGCTTTCGGATCCATATTTTGAGTGAATCGCACTGCGGAGGAGGATTGGGAACAGCTGGCACGTTGATGAGCTGTTTGGCAACGGCGATGATGATTTTGTCAAAAAATTTGACGATTCAAGAAGTGAAAAAATGGGAAGATGAGCCAGTGCAGGAATTGTTGGATGATGAGGGGAATAAAAACTTTTGGAAGACTTTTCGTTTGGCTTGGAGATTGATGGCTATCTCTAGGTCTGGACATTCTTCTGGAGCGACTAGTTTTGCGGCATTTTTGAAAACAGCATATCCGATTTTATATTTTTCGGATAATGTAAGCGAGTTGATGGAAGAAAATGCAAATGATACTCAATGTGAATTTATAGATAAGGCATATTATTGGGGTGGAAAAATGGAAGAAATTTTCTTGTCCAGAATGCCTCAGCCTTGGCCGGTTGATATGGCGAGAGTTTATAGCGGTCATTTGATCAATACGGAAAGCATCTTTCGAATTTTTCTGAAAGCTAGTACGGATATGAAGGGGTTGAAAAACTCTGTAGAACATGAGCTTTTGGGCAAAAAAATCATTGCTGATGAATTTGCGCATATTTTCGGATTTCTAAGCAAAGAGAAAAATGCCTATGAACCATATATAAAGATTTTTAAAATGCTGGCGGTGAAATTATTGTTATCATTTAACGAAATGTTTAATTTGGGTCCTGATCAGGAAAATATGCAAAAATTTTTCTATACAGTGCGACAAATCAAAGATTTGGATCATTTTTTAGGTCACTCGACTCCCCTTTTGGACAAAGTGTTGGAAAAATTGGATACGATGGTGGCTGATAATAATGAATACAATATGGCGGCGTCATTGATCGAGGGAATTGGAAAAGGCGGACATTTAGTATTTACCGGACCGGCCGGAATGATGCCGGAAAATATCAATAGTGAGATTTCAAAAATGGCAAAAGAGACAGGAAAAAATATATATTTAGACTGGGCGAGTTGGATTGATGGATATAGTGAAGATGGATTGATAGTCGAGCAATATTTGAGTGAAAATATATATTCTGAGTTTACATCGACTGAGTGTTTAGCTTTGATCAGCTATTGCCAAGGTAAATCAGAGAAAAAAATAATTGACTGCTCTAAAAAGGAAGAAATATATAAGAATTTTGATTTGGTTCTAGATGAAGTCGAACGAAAAATTATAATAAAAGGCGAGGTATTGTCGTCAAAGGATATTCCATCTACTAAAGCGACGATTGATATTTTGAAAAAGATTATTGAAAGTGTTGATTGCAAGATCGGAAATGGGACATTGGCAAATACAGCTTATGGTAATAATCGGTATGATCTGCAAAGTAAAATCGTGATTCCACTAAATAAAGCTTTAGAAAAAAATAAATTGCATAAGATAAATTTTACTATTCATGGCGGCATGTATGAAGATTATTCGATCGGGGCGGATCTAAAAAATATTAAATTGGCGATAATTGAAAATATAGGTAGTTCTAAAATTTAGTATAAAAATAGGTCTCGCGAGCGAGACCATAAGGGTTTAGACGTGGAAAGTTTCCAGGCCGTTTGATGGGCTGGTGACAAGAACGAGTGGTTCTTGGATTGGGATACGTTCTACTGATCCGATATGTTCACAGTAGGAACTGAGCCATTCGGCAGCTTTTTGCTCTAATGAGTCTTCTTCGTTTTTTTTAAAGAATCCAACATTGGACCCTCCACAGCCGGCGCCCATGAGGGCGGCGCCAAGGTTTTTGTCGATTTTTGAAGCAGCTTGGACAGCAATTGAGTTTGATATGTGCCCTACTTCATAATCATTTGTGATACTTAGATGACTTGCGAAAACCATGTTAGCGAATTTATCTCTATCGCATTCGCCTTCAGTTCGGTAATAATCATCTTTTAGCCATTTCCAGAACGAGCTCACACGCAGGATTTCGCTTCTAAGGTGGCGATAGCGTCTTATGTGCATAGGCGTCAGGTCGGGATTTAGCATGACTGCATTGTCGTCGGTGATATTGCGGAGAAGAAGGTCGTCTTGGCCCAGATATTTTCTGGTTATATGGAGTGCATTTTCGGATTCTATTCTGCGATCTCCATAGCAGGTTTCACCAAGCTTGCGGGGGCAGCCGGTGAATAATACGGCAGCTCCGATATCCTTTGGCCATGGGATTAGCTTGATTTCCCCTGTATGGGGATCAAAGCGAATTACATGACCCTCTCTGCCCTCAAGGCATCCTATCTGGTCCAAGAGGCCAACATTGCTGCCGCATAAGTGTTCGGCTTTTTGCTCGATTTTGGCAACGGTCATTCTTGAGAGCTTGCCATTAAGCATGATTTGATTGCACAGTTCCACTAAAGCGCATCCATAAGCTGCTGAACTTGATACGCCGGCGGCAGTGGGAATGTCGGAGTCGATATAGATATCTCCTCCACTCGGAATAACATTGTAATCTTCGAAGAAAATGCGCAAAATAGCGTAGATCATTTTTTCTTTTGAAGTGTATCCTCGAAGATTGAAGCTATCAGACCGGATTTTGTCGAGTGTGATTGAGATACAGGAAGTTGGTCCCCATTGCTCGCTGTAAGCGGTAATTCTACCGCTATTGTTAGGAGCAAAACTGAGCCAGATTGCCTGTTCGGTCGAGAATGTCACAACCTTCTCGACCATATAATCGAGGTGTCGCCCCATAACCTCTACTCGGCCGGGCGATCTGTTGACGAGACTAGGCTTTAATCCCGTTTTGGAATTATGAGCCTGTAGTATCTTTTTTGCTGAAAGTAATGATTCGTTCATTCATATGTCTCCTTTTCGGGTAGTTACTGTTCAGTTGGTTGTATTGTATCAAAAAAAATCAAGCTTGTACAGGCTTAGTGATCGAGTTAAGTTTAAATGAATATTATTTTTAGTGCTTATTTTGTCATGGCTTTTTTTCGCATTTCGGGGGGCATTTTTTCGATGGCGTAGCGAAGAGCGGTGCGGGGCATGTCTTTTTTGTTTTTTAGAACATAATCATATACTTCTTTTTGGTGGGTTTGGCTGGCGACTTTTAGCATCCAGCCATAGCCTTTTTGGACCATGTCGTCTTGGTCTTTTAGAAGTTTGTTAGATATTTGAAAAATTTCTTCTAAAAATAGACCTTTGCGAGCTGGCATGATGAGGCTGACGGCGGCGGCGCGTTTGACCCAGCGATTTTCTGAATCGGTCCAGAGTATTAGTTCATTTATAAATTCGGGGAATTTGATGATGAATTCACCGATTGTGTGATTACAAAAAGTGTCGCAAGTAGCCCAATTGGAAATATAATTTTTGACCCAATTTTCAAAAATGATAAAATCTTCTGGTTGAAATTGCTTTTGCATGCGATATGACCAGTTGCAAGCGATGAATGACTCTTCGATGTAGCCCGATTGAAATAATATGGTGCATAATTCAAAAATTTCAGCTTTTGAGTTATCTTTTGGAAAGAATTTTTTGGCAATTTCATTTGTTTTTTTAGAACTTAGGCCATAAACTAGTATTTCTTCTTTGAAGAATCTTTTGGCGGATTCTTTTGTTTTTGGATCTGCATTTTGAATAAATTCGTCTTTAATTTGAGAGATCAATTCTGACATTTCTTATTAATCTTCTTTTGACCAAAGACCGTGGAGATTGCAGTAGGCTAGGACTTTGATCGGCATTTTGTTCATGAAGAATTCTACTTCTGGCGCATCGCCTGGATTTAGGTGCTTATGCCCGGTTTTTCCGTCATCAAAATAGACAGAAATCCATTCGATGTAATGACCTTTTTCCATCGGGTGAGGCGCTTCCCCTACTCTGACGATAAAGCCATTACTGGTTTTTTCGACAACAGGAACGTGTTTTTCGACTGCGCCGTCTGTGGTGTTGGCAACTAATTTTTCCATTGGTTGACCGCAGCAGACTAATTCTCCGCCGCCGATATGGAGCATTTCGACGATATTGCCACAAATGGGACATTTGTAGATTGAATGAGTTGCGTTCATTTTTTCTCCTTTATAGTGTATTTACTATTTTATTATAGTCTTCCTTTTAGGCGTTACAAGTGAGTGCGAGCTTATTTTTTGTCTCGAGTTGGTTTGAGTTAATTGTTGCAAGTAATTTAATAATTCTTCGATTGGCATATTTTTTGCCTAAATTTGAGATTTTTTTTATTTGGTCGAAATTATACCAGTTATATGAACCAACTGGAGGTTGAAAGGTGAAATCAGCTTTTTTTAGCTGATATTCGCTTAGTTGGTATTCCATTATTTCTAAAGCACGACTAGCGATCTGGACCCGACTTATTTTTTTGGTTGGATCCATTTTATTTAGACTGTAGATCGATGAGGCGATAATAAAATCGGCTCCTTGTTTTTTAAGTGGAGTAACAGGAAGATTTAATTTGACTGCGCCATCTATATAGGATTGTTCATCGATGATTTGAATTGGAAATACACCCGGATAAGCGGCTGAGGCCATGACGCATTTTACCGGATCGCCGGAAGTGAAAATTTTTTCTTTTCCAGTTGCGAGGTCAGTGGCAACACAGGAAAATGGGATTTTCAGATCAGAAAAATTATCTACTTTGACAGTTTCGCGAAGTAAATTTTCAATTTGTTCAAATAATTTATTTGTATGAGGAGATCGGATGATATTTCTGGGTCGAAAGATACCGGTGGAATTGATCTGGTCAAAAAATGTATTAATGGCTTCGGTGCCTCCTGCTGCATAGAGCAATCCGACAATAGCCCCGGCTGATGTGCCGGAGATGAGGTCAATTTTGATATTGTTTTTTTCGAGGCATTCGATGACCCCGATATGAGCAGCTCCCAGAACGCCGCCGCTAGATAAAGCAAGTCCTATTTTCATGATTTAAGTATATGCTAATTAAGTAAAAATTCAAAGTATATTAAAAATGATTTACGTGATTTAAGGCATAAAGAAGTAGTTGATCTTGAAGGTGATGGTAGTATTGGAGATTGAAATATTTTAATTTTGGTAAATTTCGATTGGTTGACGGTCGTGTTTGGTGAGTTCTAGATAATCTGGGTCAGCTGGTCTGGTGACCATGTAGGCATGATCTTCGTCATTTTTATTTATGATGATACCTTTTAGTCCACCGGAGGGTATTTCAAACCACACGCCTTTTTCGAAGCCGCTATCGGCTGAAATTTTAGTTGGTTCGGGATGTAGATAATTCCATTTGCCTTGTTTAAGAGATTCTTGTTTGGCCCAGCCGGTTTTTGGTAATTTTGTTTGGTCAGACCGATTACCCCATTTAATAAGTTCAATTTTATCATCTTTCTCAATAGGTAATAATGGAATTGGTGACCAAAAGAAAGATTCATAATTTTCTTTTTTGAAGAGCTTATCGATCTCATCGTTGGTAAAAAACTTTTGAAATTCTGTTCTGGGGATTTTATTTAGTTGAAATCTAATACCACCACACATAGAAGATTCTTATTTAACCATCGAAATATTTTGATATAGACTGCCAGTAAAGACTAATTTTCCGTTTTCAAAATAAACTTTTTTGCCATAAAAACCAGGTATTTGAGTGAATCTAGAATTAATATAGTCGATAATATAGCCTTTTTTACCTTTTATATTAGACAGGTCATTGGTAATATTCCCAGTGGTTTGAGCGTTTGCTTTTTCAATTAGATTTTTTGGGGTCATGGCAAGGATCATGTTAACAGGAAGCGATATTTTGTTTATAGAAATTGCTTGTAAGTCAAACGAGGTTAGTTTGTTATCTGACATAGCTGACTTGCCTTTGATATAGAAGGCTGGATCGGCGGGTAAATATTTTGAGGCATAATTTGTGATTTGGGATGGGATATTTACTGCTGCGCCATAGCCAGAGAGTCGTTCTTTGATCAAATTGCCTGAAATCTCGACCGAACCATCGCTGTTCGCTTTGAATTGGACGTTTTTATATGGCCAATTTTTCCATGGTAAATAGTTCATGTAGGCAGTCATTTCGGCGTTTGTCCAAGAAGTATTAATTTCTTGTTTTCCGGTTCGTTGAATACTTTGTCCATCCGGAGTAGATGCCGGTAGTACGGAGTATGAGATTTTGTCTTTTTTTATAGCAGAATTCCAGTCGGCTTTTGTCGATTTGATCCCGAGATCTTTAGCTTTATTGGCGCCTAATATATTTGATAGTCCAGGGATGAAGCCAAAATAACCAAATAATAAAATGATGGCAAAAATAATGATACCGAATATTGTTAAGTTGATTTTAGTTGATTTTTTCATCTTTCTCCTTTTGAGTTTAAATTAATTTATTATAATTTTATTCTACTCCTTGAATTTAAATTTACAAGTTATATTTTATGATAAAAATTGGAAATTAGCATGTAAATTGATTGACATTTATAGGTTTGTAGGCTATAATGATTTTAGAACTTATGAGAGTTCAGATTATTCAAAAGGAGTGGAATTCGGTATGAAAGTAAAGAGTGTTTTGGTTGTAGTAGGTGTGTTTCTGTTGGCATCGATGGTTGTGCCGGTGATGGCTTCGCCAGGTGAGGTTGTGGTTGCTACAAAAGTGGCATTTCACATTCTTGCGCCCTACGGAGGACTATCGGCTCAAGAAAGAGTCGACAAATTTTACGAGAGGTCAAATGAAGCAGGGCTTTTCTATAAATATGATGAGTCTAAGCTTCAAGTAAGGGCTGTGAAGGGCGAGGTCGCGATCTTTTACGGATCAGCTATTTTACTGACAGCTGATCTGGAAACGGCTCGGTTGAACAGTATGACTCGCCAGAAATTGGCAGAGCATTGGTTGAATAAGCTTAAAGAGCTAGTGCCTGATGCTGAAGCGATCGATGTATTACCAAAATAGTATTTTAGAAGTTTTGCATATTAGCCCTCGGAAGATTTTCCGGGGGTATTTTTTTTATATTATTTGAGTTTTTTAGGACAAAAAGAATGCCCCGCTTCCCTTCTTTGTTTTGAAGGTTGGCGGGGCGAGTTTTTTCGATTGAATTATGATTTGGTTAATTGTTTTTCAATTGGGATAAGTCCGAGCCGCGTGGCGCGGCGGAAAGCTTGGACGCGATTTGTTACGCCGAGCTTGCCGTAAATCATACTCAAGTGCCTATCTATGGTGCGTTTTTTGACATTTAGAATGTCACCTGCATCTTTACTGCTTTTACCTTCGATGATAAGTAGCAGTACTTCAAGCTCACGTTTGGTGAGCCTGACTTCTTGATCTATTTGATCGGTTGTCGACATTTGTAAAAACCTCCAGGGTCGATTTGTATAAAAATTATAGCAGGTTTTCCCTGATAAGTCAATAGATTATGCCTGGAATTATGAAAATTTGAGTAGATTATTTAATGCGACTCATTTGAAATGAATCAATAAGTTTTCCGTCTTTTTTTATATAATTTTTAATAAAAGCTTCCTGGGAGAAGGCGGCTTTTTCTAAAACGCGCTTGGAAGCAGGGTTATATTCGAGGACGTGGGCTTCGAGACGGTCAAAATTTAGTTCACTTATGGCATAATCTGAAATGAGTTTGACTGCTTCGGACATTATGCCTTTTTTCCAGTAGTCTTCGGCGAGCCAATAACCGATAATTGCCTTGTGGGGCATCTCGGACTCTAAGCTAATACCGCCGGAGGCAATATCATTTATTTCAATACAGAAGTTGCGTGTTGAAGGATTTTCCATTTTGTTACGCTCTACAACTTTACTAAGCCAATCGTTGGCCATTTCGAGGGTATATGGATATGGGACTCGAGAAAGGTTGTGCGCGACATTGGGATTATTTAAATATTTTTGGAGATTTTCAGCGTCATTAAGTTTAAATGGACGAAGGATAAATTTATTAGTTTGGAATATTTTCTGCACTAGGCTCCTTATTTATTTTTATCTGGATGGAAGCCAATTTGTTTTTTGGCTTCGTCTTTCATTTTGGTTGAGAGTTGAATTTCACCAAAGTTTTTTTCATATTCTTTAAGGGAATTTGAGAGGATTTCCGAATAAATTTTGGCGTGTTGCGGGCTCATGGCGATGCGGGAAAGAACGCGGGCGGTTTTCATCTGGGGAATTTGCTGTAAGAAATCCATAGTAATGCCGAATGGTCCTGTATTGAGCATGACTTGGTCGCAATATTTGGCGTCGATTTTGTCGGGGTCGATGTTGACTTGCATTTGTTGTTCATTCATATTTTCTCCTTTATATAATAAAATATACTCTGAATTATTAAATTGAGCAAATAAGTAAATTTTTTAAATGAGAAGTTTTTATCGTACTAGTTTTTAAGTGGTTTTATGGACATCATTCTGACATTCCAGGTGCGGGAAAGATTGTCTACGCATGGTGTATAAACATTGGTCTGAGGATAAATTATGCAGTTTGAGGGATCGAAGTTGACGGCTTCTTTTGGTGTAAAAGCTTTTATAAGTAATGTTTCACGGGTGCATTTAAAAAGTGCAGAGCAAAGTTTGCTTGGTCTTTGTATTTGGGCTGTGATATTTTTCATACTTTCACCTGATTGAAATGGTGCTATTTCGATTGGATAATTTGCCTCGTAGTCTTTTTGGTTTTCAAAAAAACCACCGATGTTATTTGTTCCATGAGTGGCTTGTATGTAGCGTATGCTGATTGTAAAGATGGCGACAAAAGCGCAGATGATGTATAAGAGCTTTGAGTGTCGGCGATAAATAAGGTTGATGGTAAAAACGATGAGCGCGACGAGAATGACCGGAGTGTAAAATGTAGATAAATTCATATTGTGTCCTTTTTTTTGTTGCTTTGTCTAACACCATTCTTAAAGCAAAAAAAATATTTGTCAAGTATATTTTTATTATAAGCCTTTTTTAAGATAAAATAAATAGGTCTATCTGGTTGGAATGTCAAGAGGCATTTTATATTTAAATAAAAATTATTATATATGAATTT
>VFKW01000074.1 GCA_009885355.1 Candidatus Berkelbacteria bacterium | reverse complement strand
TTTAAACCTTATTTGAGACATATCCACCTCCCTTGTTACTATACTTATATTATACCTTATGGACAGGTTTACGACAAGTGGAAAAGTAAAGGGTTTTTCAACGGGCTCTACTTTATACTTTATACATTATACTTTATACTAGTAATGGAGGGAATTTTCAATGTTTGAACCAAAAGTTTTTTTAATTGTCATGGATGGATGGGGTTATAGTCTAACCAAAGAAGGCAATGCAGTATTAAATGCCAAAAAACCAACTTTTGATATGCTCTGGAAAAATTATCCTCACACCTTACTTAGCGCCTCCGGTGAAGAAGTCGGACTCCCTTGGGGCGAACTTGGCGGATCAGAAGTCGGACACTTGACTATTGGCTCCGGCCGAGTCATCTACCAAAACCTGCCAAAAATTACGAGCGCTATTTCCGATGGCTCATTTTATTCAAATGAATCACTTCTAAAAGCTATTCATGAAGCAACAATAAAAAAAAGCAATCTTCACTTGGTTGGATTAATCAGCTCCGGCGGGGTACATAGCCACATCAGTCATCTTGAGGCTTTATTAAAACTAATTGAAAAGAAAAAATTTTCTGGCCGCACTTTTCTCCACATGATCACCGACGGTCGCGACACCTCTCCTAAAAGTGCCTTAATGTATCTCAAAAAAACTCAAGAAATCATAAATAGTCTCAAAATTGAAATCTATTTTTCGACCATAACCGGACGATATTATTCGATGGATCGCGATCATCATTGGGATCGCAATATTATTTCCTACGAAGCGATGATCCACGCTACCGGCCTGCAGGCCGGTTCTCCCGAAGAAGCAATCAAAAAAGCCTATGAACGCGGCGAAACCGACGAATTCATCAAACCGACGGCTATCCTAAATGAATTCCAAAAATCTTCCTCATGGTTTTCCAAATTTACCAAAAAAGAAGCCGTAAAATCCGGCAAAATCGCATCCCCTGTCAGAGAAAATGATTCTGTTATTTTCTTCAATTTTCGCCCGGACCGCATGCGTCAAATCGTCGAACTTTTTCTCTTTCCCCGCCAAGATATGCCTGACAAAGTTACTCTCAAAAATCTATGCGTCGTCACCATGACCAATTACAACGAAAGTTTGCCTGTCAATGTCGCTTTCCCGCTCCAACACGTCGAATCCACATTAGCCAAGATCATCAGCGAACAAAAAATGACCCAGCTGCACATCGCCGAAACCGAAAAATACGCTCACGTCACCTATTTTTTCAACGGCGGCTACCCCGAACCAAACCCCGGCGAAAAATGGCAACTCATCCCATCACCCCAAGTAGCGACATTTGACCTTATGCCTAAAATGTCCGCCAACGAAATTACCAATTATATTCTTACAAATACTCAAACGATCAACTACGATTTTATCCTCATCAATTTTGCTAACGCCGATATGGTTGGCCATACCGGCAACTACGAAGCCGCCGTAAAAGCAGTCGAAACCATCGATGCACAGTTAAAAAAATTGACTGAAACCTTTAAAAATAGCTATTTTATCATCATCGCCGACCACGGCAACGCCGAAGAAATGATCAATCCGCAAACCGGTGAAAAAGACACCGGCCACTCGGTCAACCCTGTTCCATTTATCGCCATCCACCCAAGCCTGAAATTGACCAAACCACTCCCTCAAATGCACAAAGCCGCCGGCCTCATTGCCGACGTCACACCAACAATATTAAATATTTTAGGACTCCCAATCGCACCTGACATGACCGGATCAAGCCTCATGGAATCCGTCGTCAAACCCACTCTTCCCGAACATCTAGATCGCAAATAATCCTTCTGCATTCCGGCTCGTCCATTCCAACACCTCATCATAAGTCAAATTTTTTATTTCTCCAATTTTTTCGGCCACATACCGGACATTCGCCGGTTCATTTATTTGACCGCGCAATGGCACTGGCGATAGATATGGACAATCCGTTTCAGTCAAAATTCTATCAATCGGCATCTCCTCGATCGCCTCTAAAATATGATCATTATTTTTATATGTAATAAGTCCAGTTAATCCGATCATCAAGCCCAAATCCAAAGCCCTGCGCGCCTCTTCAACCCCACCGGTAAAACAATGCAAAACGCCCCGCACTTTCCCTCCAAAATCCTCCAATATCTCAAACATATCCGAAAAAGCCTCTCTGCAATGAATAATTACCGGCAAATTATGCTTGATTGCCAATTCCAGCATCATCCGAAAAATTTTCTTTTGATCTTCCCTGTCATCTCTTCGAAAATAATCCAAACCGATCTCCCCGATCGCAACCACTTTTTGCCGCCCAAGCTGCGCTTCCAACTGAGTCATAACGCTTTCAACCGGCAATTCTTTATAATCTTCCACATGAATCGGATGATATCCAACCGTCGCCCAAATATTTTCATGCCTTGAAGCTAAATTAAAAACCTGATCATTTGTTTCCAAACCAGTTCCCACGCACACGATTTTCAAAACCCCCTGCTCTTTTGCCCTTACTAAAATCTCCGATTCCTGATCGGCAAATTCGGCAAAATTCAAATGAGCATGCGTATCAATGAGATACGGGCGCGATAAATGAGACATAGACTATACACCCCAAAATTACAATGCTGGCAAACCCAGTTTTCCAACTTATCTTTTCTTTAAAATACCTCGCCGAGATCAAATATACCAGTATCGGCGAAGCTACCAAAAATAATGTCGTCTTCACAATCCCAAAATCCTTGTAGCCATATAAACGCAAAACCATATAAATCGAACCCATCACTGCTGATCCGACCACTAATTTAAAATTATCTCTAGACATCAAATTAAAATGCGGCCTGAAAATCAACACATAAGCCAAAAACATAAATCCAGTTCGAAAAGCATACAGACTTATCGGTGAATAAGCTTTCAAAAGTTCATTTATGATCAAAGATTCCACCGCCATCATAAAAACCGCGATTACTAAATTTATCGAATATCGGCTAAAATCAAAATGCCCTTTTTCCAACTTGGCAATTAACAGGCAAACGGCCGCCACAAATGCCGCCACAAACACTCTAAAATCGACACTCGCCGGCGTATATAATGATGCCAAAACAATCGTCAAAACCGGAGATAACATCATGATCATCTCGTGTTCATGCAATTTCTCTTTTTGAATACTGACCGACATCAAGTAATTATACATGATTCCAAGCGTCAAAGCCGTCACAAACAAAATTATATATTTCGGCTTAAAAACCAACGCATGATCGATCGCCCCTAAAAAAGGACTCATAAGCGAAGTAATAAAAAAAATAATCAAAAACAAAACAGACAAATACAATCCGTTTGGCATTCTCTTTTTTGCTAAAGCAACTTTTTCAAACCCCAAACCCATTGCATTAGTTAGCGCCGCTACGATAGGAATCCAAATCATCAACCCTCCAAAAATACCCGTCATCCTCGAGCCGGATGCAATCCGCTCCGACACCTGCCTGCCGGTAGGCAGGTCGGGGATCTAGCTTGTTCCGTCATCCTCGAGCCGGATGCAATCCGACATTGGGGATCTAGCTTGTTCCGTCATCCTCGAGCCGGATGCAATCCGACATTGGGGATCTACTACTAATATATCAATATAAACTTATTTATCCAAAATCCTCAAAAACATCGCCTCCGGCTGCAAACTCTCCAGCTGTTTTTTCATCTTTTCGGAAGTCTTAGGCATCACCGGTAAAATCAATTCCGCCACCAACTGCAAAGACTCATAAATACTACCCAAGACTTCTTCTAGCTTTTTAGTATCAGTTTTAGCCAATTCCCAAGGCTTACTCTCCTCAATCAGCTTGTTCTGTTCTTGAATAATCTTCCAAACTTCCACCAAAGCATCCGCAAACTTCAACTCACCAATCAAACTATTAACAACATTTTTTGTCTCGCCCTTTTGGTCATTGCCTGCCTCGCCGGCAGGCGGGGTCATTGGGATTTGGGGTTTTATTGCATATTTATTTATCATCGTCAAAGTTCTCTGCATCAAATTACCCAGATCATTTGCTAGATCAGCATTATACATCTGCGTCATTCTTTCCCATGAAAAATCACTATCTTTATCAAAAGACAATCCGCGAAGCAGTAAATATCGAGTTGCATCAACGCCATATTTCTCCACCATCTCTTTTGGATTGACCACATTTCCCAAAGTCTTCGACATCTTCTGACCATCAACAGATATAAATCCATGCACATGAACTTTTTTAGGCAGCTGATCATCGCTGTATCCGGCCGCCATCAACATTGCCGGCCAGAGTGCCGCATGAAATCTCAAAATATCCTTGCCGATAATATGCAAATCCGCCGGCCAATATTTTGCAGGCATCAAATAATTTGTCAAAGCATCAAACCAGACATACATCACATGGTTAGGATCATTTGGCACCTCGATCCCCCACTCGAGCTTTTCTTTCGGCCTTGAGATACTTACATCCTCCAATCCCGATTCCACCAAACTTTTGATCTCATTAAATCGATAATCCGGAGTTACAAAAGTCAGATTTTCACTGTAATATTTTTTCAGCCTCTCGCCAAATTCTGACAATTTAAAAAACCAATTCTCTTCTTCGACAACTTCAGGCACTAAATTTGGATGGTTCGGACATTTCCCATCAATGAGTTCACTCTTATTTTTCATCGCCTCACAGCCAACGCAATAAACTCCCGAATAATGTTTTTTATAAATATATCCATTCTCCAGCGCTTTTGTCCAAAGTTCCTGAACATTTTTTTGATGCTCTTTTGAAGTCGTCCTCACAAAATCATCATAAGTCAAATTTAAAACATCCTTTAAACCAGTCCATCTGCCAATCAATGATTCGACATATGCCATCGATTCCATCCCCGCCCTTTGGGCATGAATCTGTACCGAAAAACCATGCTCATCCGCCCCTGTTTGAAAATAAGTATCATCGCCCAAAACATCGCGATGATAGCGCGCCACCACATCGGCCGCCAAAGTTTCCTGCGCAAAACCGATATGTGGATCTCCGTTGATATAGGCAATTGAATTTGTTACATAATATTTATTCATTATTTATCCCATTCACTAAATCTTCAATGCTTTGCGGCGTTGAAATATCAGGCTGTACACTTGGCTGCGGAACACTAGGACTATTCAATTGTTCCTGTATCTGATGAAGATGCTCACTCGAAGTAGAGTAACTCGGAGGTTGATTATTTTGACTAAATGCATCCTTCGGCTGCGCTACCATATCAGCCCCGATCATTGTATTCCCTCGACGAGTTGAAAGACCATACTCATTCCCACCCACATCACTGACCGGCATATGTGGTGTTGATACTTGCTCCGTTGGCGACACCAATCCCAAATTTGACGGACTTGGCTGTATAGCGGTATTTTCAATCTGAGGACTCATCGGCATCGGCTGCACGGCCATCGGCTGTTGAGTAGAAATCTGGTTATCAAAACCCTTTCTTACACGAACATGATCAAAGGCTTTACCGCCAGTTTCTCGACGCAATGATTCATTTAAAATAGCCAATGCCTTATTTCCATATCCTACCCCTTGGGTTGTAGACATATTTAATTCCAAATGATTGCCTTTTTGTACCAGCAAATCTTTAGCCTTCAAATTTCCATATCCGGCCATTTTCAAATCATGATCGATTCTCTGTGTTGCCGATTTATTTATTGATGTATTTGTTAATCGAGAATGAAAATCATTTACGTCAGACATATTACAAACTCCCCTCTTTTATTAATCTCGGGTAATTTTTCAATTATTTCCCCCAATGTTCCACGAATTACCTCTTCATACATTTTGGTCAATTCCCGCCCGATTACCACTTGAGTATCTTGCGAAAAATATTCCCCAAATTCAATCATCGTTTTTTCAAAACGAACTGGGGACTCATAAAAAATAAATGGCCGTTTTCCATTTTGCAATGATTTCAAAAGCGTCTGACGCCCCTTTTTCTTTGGCATAAAGCCTAAAAAGATAAATTCATCAGCATTAAAGCCCAACACCGACACCAAGGCCGCCACTGCTGAAACTCCTGGAATTGGCACGACTTGAACCCCCGCCTCCACTGCCGCCGCTACCAAAACTCCGCCTGGATCCGAAATCCCCGGCGTGCCAGCATCCGACACCAAAGCCGCCGACTGACCTTCTTTTAACCTGTTAATTATCAAATCAATCTTACCTATTTTACTATGCTGATGATATGAAATAAGAGGCTTTTTTATCAAATAATGATTCAACAAAACACTGGAATGCCGAGTATCCTCGCACGCCACAAAATCCACATCCTTCAAAATTTCCACCGCTCGGTAAGTCATATCTGCTAAATTCCCAATCGGCGTCCCTACAACATACAAAACACCAAATTTATCCACATTTTCTTTAATCATATAATACTCTATCTTCAAATTTGACATTTGACATTGGAAATTAGGATTTGCGACAAAGTCGCTCTTTCCCATTAACTCTAATCTACCAAATATAAGGTTAATATGCAATATAACAAAAAATCCCAAAACCCAATGACCAAATCACAATAAATAATAACCATCTGACAATTCCAGCCATATTCTTCGAGCCCTGCCTTCCGGCAGGCAGGTTGTCGAGAAGCCGAAATCTATTTTATCATCCACATACCTATTCTTTATTCAAATCTCCCTCTCCCGTCATTCCGGGCCTGACCCGGAATCTACCCCGCTATCTACTTGACAAACCTGCAAATATATACTATAATGAGTCTGCAGTTTTCATATCAAATACATGAAAGAAGGGGATGAAAAAGCATGAAAATGGATTATCCTGATATTGAAGGAATAAAAAGGATCGGCAACTGCTACATTTGTAAAAAAGACGAGGCCATAATAACCGTCCTCAAGATTCTTATTAACAGAGGTCTTGAGCTCATAAATGTGTCAGACAGTGGAAACTTCTCTACTTACGGCGAAACGGCCCTATTTATGAAATGGGGTCCTCGCGACTTCCCAGATATTCCAGACCTAATGAGAAATGGCAACCTTTATTGGTCAAAGTATAATGTTATTGAAGAAATAACAAAATATGGCCTAAAAGTCATCCAAATAGTTGATGACGAGCATAAGGTCCTCGTCGACTGGAACAACTAACCCGCCGTAAACCGGCACAATTTGAAAGGCTCGGAAGTTTCTAACTCCCGAGCCTTATTTTTATTACTTACCAAAACTACTAACTACTAAAAAAACGAATAAATCGTCGCCAGCCCTGCCACTGTCATCAATGCCACACACAGCCAGCCAAGAATTTTATAGCCGGTGCTACTGACATGCTCACCCATGATCTTCTTATTTGAACTTATCAAAACTATCAAAACCAACAACAATGGCGCCGCCAAACCATTTGCCACTGCCGAATAAATCAAAGCTTTGATCGGATCGATCCCCAGAAAATTAATCATAAGCCCTACCACTGTAGCAATAATGATCACGCCATAAAAAGCCGATGCTTCTTTCAATTTATGATACAAGCCTTCTTCCCAGCCAAAACTTTCACTCAATGCATATGATATACCACCTGCCAAAATCGGAATTGCCAGCAACCCTATCCCAATTATTCCAACTGCGAACAATAAATAAGCATTATCCCCGGCAATTGGCCTCAAAGCATTCGCCGCATCCGAAGCAGTGGCAATATTTGTAATCCCATTTTGGTGCAAAACCGACGCACAGACTGAAACGATAAAAAACATGACAGCATTTGAATAAAACATTCCGGACCAAACATCCGTTCTCATTCGCTTGATTTTCCTATTACTAACTCCGTCTTGTCGTAATTTTTCAGTGATTTTACCGAGCATAGTCTGTTCTTCAACCTCTTGGGATGTCTGCCAGAAAAATAAATATGGTGAAATCGTCGTTCCCAAAATACCGCAGATCAAAATTATCTGCTCTTTTGAAAGACTCAAAGACGGGATAGCTAAACTCTTTAAGGCCTCGCCCCAATTCATATTTACACTCGGTAAAAAAGCCGTAATCACATAAGCCATCAAGGCAAAAGACAACCATTTTAAATATTTTGAATAAACTTTATAGCTGACAAATATTTGCAACGCCAAGGTTGCAAGAGTAAAACCAATCGCAAGAACAACAAAATTCCATGTTGGAAATAAAAGTCGAGTTGCTTCAGACATTGCCGCAATATCCGCCCCAATATTGAAAGTATTAGCACAAAACAAAAGTAAGGTCGCTACTATCAAAATCCATCTTGGAAAATATTTTCTGATATTCGCTGCCAAGCCTCTTCCTGTCACTAGTCCGATACGCGCACACATCTCTTGCACACCAGCCATCAGAGGAAATGTAAATAATGCCAACCAGTTTAGCTGAAATCCATATTTAGCGCCCTCTTGAGAATAAGTCACGATCCCCGAGCAATCATCATCTGCTGCCCCGGTCGTCAACCCTGGACCAAGTGTCTTCCAATAAGCTTTAGCTTTTTTCGCAGGCTGATCAACCTTCAGGGTATCAACAACTACCTGAGTTGCTTCGACCGCATTTTCCAATGCGATTGCCGGCGCTTCTGCCATTTTTTCAAAAATATCTTTTTCGGCCATTTTAACCCCTCATATTTTTATTATCTATCACCCAACTACCATCTACTATCCACTATACAAAATTTTCTGTCAAACTTTTCCACTGATCGATCCCCAAATCCTCCGCTCTCATCTTGGGATCAATCCCACACTTTTCCAATAATTCCCTGGCTTGTTCATTTTTAATCCCGAGTCCACCAGCCAAAGAATTCACCAACTGACGCCTTTTAGACGAAAAACCCGCCTTCACAATCGACAAAAATTTCTTCAGATCGACATCCACCGGTTGTTTAATATTTTCAATTACCAAAACTGCACTCTCTACAGCCGGTTCAGGCAAAAAGCTCGACGGCCTGACATAATAAACGATTTTAGCCTCGCCAAAAAGCTGTACCAGCACAGTCACCCAGCCTCGATCAGCACTCCCAGGCAAAGCCGACAATCTCTCGGCCACCTCTTTTTGAATCAAAATCGTAATCCGCTCCGGCAACGGCCCTCGTTCTAAAAATCGCCTCAAAACGGGAGTTGTGATCTGATAAGGCAAATTCGCCACCACCTTGAAATTACCCTCAATCGGTATTTCCGATTTCAAAAAATCCCCGACGATCAATTCTAAATTATCATGCCTGGAAAGCACCTTTTCCCGAACCACCTTCGCCACTTTTTCATCCATCTCATAAGCCACCACTTTTTTTGCCCGAACACATAACTCTTGTGTCAAAACCCCAACACCTGTCCCAATCTCCAAAACAGTATCACCAGCCTCCACCTGACCAGCCTCCACGATCATATCCAAATCAATTTTATTTATCAAAAAATGCTGCCCCAAAGACTTCTGCAACCTCAAACCATATTCATTTAAAATTGATATTAATTCTTTTTTATTAGTAAAATCCATAAAATATATCCTAATTTCAAATTACTAATGTCAAATCAATGTCAAGCGGCCGCTGAAAAACCATATCGTCATCCCGGAAGCGGGTGGCACCCGATATCCGGGATCCATTTATAATGTTTCCTGGATTCCCTGCCTGCCGGCAGGCAGGCGGTTCTGGGATCCCATCCCGACCGGAATGACGGATAGGAGAG
>VFKW01000166.1 GCA_009885355.1 Candidatus Berkelbacteria bacterium | reverse complement strand
GGCATAGGCCGCCCTTCGGGTTGACTTAAGTTTTTGAAGTGGATAATTATTTTTTCGCTTTATTGTAATCCTGACGGATAAGATAGAATGATATATTTTGACTTCCTGGAAAAGAGGGAAAGAGCCAGAGAACCGACTGAAGATTCTTCGCCAGCCCTTAAAATTGTCAGTTTTTGGGGTTGCTTGTCGTATGTTGGATTATCGGCTAAACTATATATAGTACTGTAGAGGAGGGAAAGCCAGTGGATGAAAATAACGCTTCATTGAATGGAGATGGCCTGGCTTACGTGACTATGGGCAGTGCGCAAAACCCAGTAATCAGTGATGATTCGGCACAAAGTGGCGGAACTTTTCCAGTTAGCCCCCAAGTGCCGGCAAACTATAATGTCGATACGATTCAAAGCGCACCGATAAATAACATGCCTGTTGATTACCAAAGTGAGCCTGTGGTCGGTTTTGGCGTACCCGAAAATTATCCACAGGCTGCACAGACTAGCATTGATAATCAAAATATCACATCTGCGATCGCTGCGCCAGCTCAGGCATTTGACCAGAATCAATATCAGGTTCAGATGCCGACTAATAATGCTTATGATCCGAATGCAGCAGTTTTAAATAATATTCAAAATACGCAAATTCCCGAACAGGTGTATCAACCTGTGGATAACTTGCAAGGCACTAATCCCCAAGCTAACCTTATCCAACCTAATACAATTCAAAATAACACTGTAACTGTGGATAACTTTCAGCCTCCTGTCCAGCAGACTGGGGTAGGCGGTGCATTGTCAATCATGAATACAGTGCCGGTTTCGCAAATTGTTCAGGGGAATTCAGCGAGCTTACCTGTTGCCCAAGAACAAATAATGCCAAATGTTTTACCACTAATAAATATTTCAAACAATGAAGTAAATCAAAATCCGACAAATCAATCAAATATTAATCCGACTGGAAACCAAGCCGGCAATGGTTTGGCAGAATTTAGATCGATTGCAGAGCCACCTAAAGTAATACAACAAATAGTTAAAAAACCGTCCATCAATATCCATTCTTCTTGGGAAAGTAATGAGGTTGCCAGTCCTCCAATAGCACAGGGATTGAATCCACAAGAATTGCCAAAACAAATTCAAACTCAAAATGAAAGTATACCAAGCGGGGAGCTTAAAAAAACCATCACAGAAACGAGAAAACCGATCGCGGATATGGCTCGGATATTGGATAATAAGCCAACACAAATAATCGACGAGGTGACGCCGATTTTTGCCAATCCATCAACGACTAATACCCAACAAGTGGAAAATCCGGTTTTGAGCGACCTGGAAGTAGCTGAGGAAACGGTGCGACCACTTTATAGAATTATGTTTGACAGTGTTTTATTTTATTTTAAAAACTTCAAAAATTTATTGACTTTTTCACTGATTGGCATGGCGGGATTGGCTTTGGCATTTTTACCATACTATATATTGAAGGGCTATTTTCCGGCGATCGGGTTGAATATTAAAAATAATGAATTTTGGACGATGATCTCACTTGGGTTTGGAATACTTTTTGGGCTTTTGAGCGGCGGCTTGCCATTATCAACGATTATTTCAGTTATTATGCGTGAACAGGTAGAAGAAACGGTTAATTTCCGCGGGGCGGTCCAACTGGGGGCACGCAATTATCTAGTTTTTCTATTGAATTTATTTACATATCTTGCAGGGGTCGCTTTAGGATTATTTATATTTATTATACCGGGGATTATCATGATGGTTCATGGAGTATTTGGTATGTTTACGGCTTTTGAGGATCAGATCAATCCTAGTCGAGCTTTTCGAAAAGGCTGGAAGCTGACACATTATTATGCTTGGGATATCTGGCTGGCAATCATTGTATTGATGATTTTATTTGGCTCGATTGCCTATGGATTTAGCTTTATCCCAGTGCCGATGCTGGATGTATTTTTGAATATATTATTGATACCATTTTGGATTATTATTATGTATACATTATATAGTGATATCCGAAAGGCGCAGGAAAACCGGACGGCAAAAAATCACTGGGCGGTTTGGTCAATGATGATTTCGCTGGCGATCAGCGTGGCGATTTTGATGGGCGGTATGGTAATAAATGAGAAAACGGGTATTTTGAGCAACTCACCGATTATTAACAAAGCCATTAATTCGGCAATTATACCAAGTTCTTTGAAAAATACACTAAACAATACAGGCAGTGTAAATCCTGACGGATCGAGCAAAAATGGAACAGGAGAAAGTTCACAAAATGGCGGAGGTAATTCACAAAATAGTAATAATGGGAGCGGAGCTACAGGTACTGGAATAAAGCCAACGACAGCTCCGGGTACTCCAGTTACACCAACGTCGATAAGAGTTCCAGTAACTCCAGAGCCAACAGAAGCACCGGTAGTTCCGACCGAAGAAGAAGTGATCCAAGAATACCCAGAATCGATATTTTAAATTGACATTGAATCGTTATAACATTATGCTATTAATATAAGAATATTTTTCTAAAAGGAGGAAAATGTCTAAAAAATCTCATATTCCTAGCCACCGAATCTTAAGTAAGGTTCTTTTTTCGGTAATCGCAGTTGCCGTAGTTACCACCACTGCACTGACCTTTTCTCAGACAAATAATTTTAGTGCCAATGGAATAGGCTCAACTAATGCAGGATTAGGCTTCCAGCTTCCTAAAACAGGAAATTCTGGAGCAGACAAGCTGAAATCTGCCTATGCAAAAAGACAATCCTTAGCTATGCAAAGGACTTTGGCTCAAATTACAGTCAATGATTATGAACAACTGAATAAAATCAACAAACCAAATAACGGCGGCATGGCAATACAAAAAGCTACTTCATATACAAGGACTGTTTGGGATTCAAAAGGATCTCACGAAGAGACAGTCCAAATACCTCAAACTGGGAATAGATATGTTGGTGATCTTGATTATAATTTTGCAAAAGCAGAGCTAAATAAAATCGCACAGCAGGTAAAGACAAATGAAACCTTAATTGCTTCTATTGATCCAGTCACTTATAAAATTAACGAACCTGGAATGACAATAAAAACAGCTCAAAGAACAGCATATATTGGAAAAGACAATCTTAAGGTAGTGCCAAAACAATATCAAGCGAAAATCACACCAATCCAGAAAAAAATCGATACTTTGGTTTTGATGACAGCGGCGGCACCTGGTCTGATTAAAACCGGGAAAAAAACGGAACCTCAGGTTGATGCAGAGATAAAAGTTCAGGCTCAAACTATAAAAAATGATATTACCGAGATAGCTTCAACGATTCCACCAGCAAAACGAAATTTATTAACTCTTTTAAATAATACAGCTGATCAATTTAGCTCGATTTTTGGCTCAATTGGATCAAATCCGGTAGCTGATGTTTTACAAAAATATACCGAAGCTGCAGATAAGGTGGATGGCTTCATCGATACAATGAACGCAAATCTACCAACCGGCAATGTAACATCTACAACCATAGTTTCTGCAGCAACCGCCCCTGTGACTACGACTCCCGTACCTACAGGAACGGAAACAACTGCGCCTACTGTGGTAGCCAAATCTCCGACTGTTTCATTGAAAACCAATATGCCACTACCGGAACTTGCTCGACTGGCATCTGATCAAGTGAAAATTCTGCTTGGCGATACAAATAATGACAAAATATATGATAATATTAATGCAGATTTAACCTATACAAAATGGCTACAGGGAACCGCGACAATCTACAGTTATCTTGATCGGTTGAAAGCATTCCCTGGCACTGAGAATTTATTTAGCCAATTGGGGCCAGATGTACAAACTACTTTCTTGACTAGTAATATTACAAATTTTGCTTCAATCATGCAGAACAAATTATGGATTGATGCTAGAACAGATAAAAATGGCAAGATGATTCCATTGACAGATGCTGAAAAAAAGAATCCGGGAGAATTTGAAAAAAGATATCTTGATATAATAAATAATCGCGAGATAGCCAGAAATAATATTATTACAAATCTTCAATCAGAAACAGAAAAACAGGCAAATTATGCTAAGATACACGATGTTCTGGGAACTAAAGATGCAAGTGGAAGTTATGATCCACTAGTTTCTAAAACGGCGATGGCGCTTTATCATACTTTTGCGGGTAGTTTTGCCAAGCCTGCCGGATTGACGGCTGGAGCGGTAAATCCAAATGTACTAACAGACGCGGGAATGATTAGAATGTTCCAATTTTTGGGCAGTGATCCAAAATTCATAACAAAATATATGCAAGAATCTCCAGACGGTGTACTGTGGGGATTGGGCGCAGATGGAAAATATCAGGCGGTTTATCCTGATTGGAATAGTAAAAATCCATTTGACAATCTGAAAAATAGCGATGGCAGCGTGACTGTGACAGGGGCTCTGTATACCACAACTCAGAAAGATAACATCTTAAGCGGCAAACCGGCTGCATCGGTTACAGGAGATGGTATAACTAGCGCAGCAACTAATTTACCGACAATAAATGGCGCATCTGGTTCAATATTTACTCCGTCAGATGACAATTATTTGGCAACAGGATATATTACACTTCCTGATGGCAGCTTTGTTAACAGAAGTGCTGATATAAATGAAATACGAGGTGCTTTCCAAAATGCATTGATAAATAATGTGATTGGGAATTCGAGCTATGCAATTGCTGCAAAACAGACCATGATCACTCGTATTGCCAACATGAACCTTAATGAGGAAGACAGAAATAATTATATCGTAAGTTTAGTAAATGCACTGGCTTCACTTGATCCAAAGACAAAAGAAGAAGCGATGAATAATTTTGGGATCGTGAAGTATAATAG
>VFKW01000033.1 GCA_009885355.1 Candidatus Berkelbacteria bacterium | reverse complement strand
ATTCCTGCTCAGGCGTCTTTCCTAGCTGGTACAAAAGTAAAAACCGAGACTGGTAAAAAAAATATTGAAGACATTAAAATTGGGGATAGCGTCTATTCTTACGATCAGATCAAGAGCAGGCAGGTTCTCTCAAATGTTTACAACACTATTCAAAGAACCAGCGATTCCTACTATATTATCAACGGGAAAATCAAAGCCACTCCAAATCATCCATTCTTTTTAGACGATAAAACTCAAAAAGAAGTCAAAGATTTGCGAATCGGTAACAAACTTTCTACTTTTTCTGGCGAAGAAGAAATTATTTCTTTGGAGCTGGTCAATCAATCTGTAAAAATTTACGATCTATCCGTAAAAGATTATCACAATTTTTATGCCGAAAATTACTTAGTTCACAATGCTAATTATGATGTACCTATTACTAACAATTTCACAATGTCAGGATCTGGTTCAATTATTAATGCCGATGTTAATTATGACGTAGTAACCGTAGGGGGAAACTTTACTATCAATACAGGAGTTACTTTTAAGGCTCCGGGCAATAGTGGTGGTGGACAACTCTCTATTGCTGGCAACTATTCCAATTCGGGGACATTTACCCACAACAATGGCGCAATCAATTTTACCAAATCTTCCGGCACCCAAACCCTAAATTCCGGTGGTACGGCAAGCGGAAAAATATTCAACTACCTTACTCATTCTGGCGCTGGTACTCTTCAGCTTGTAACAAGTGACTTAAATGTTGATGGCGCATTTACAAATTCTGGCACTGGCACCTTCGATGCGGCCACCAATAACAAAAACATGACTTTTGCAGGTGCTTGGAACAATACAAGTTCTGCCACTTTCTCTCGCGGTTCTGGCACTATGACTTTTGATGGCACTGGAACTGTGACAAATTCTTCTTCAAGCTCCGCCACCTTGGATGCCGTTCTTATTAGTGGTACGGCCACTCTGGGCTCAGATTTAACTGCTAGTTCCATTACTGGCGGGACATTAAACATGGGTACTGGCAGTCGCACGCTTACCCTCACTGGTTCAGGTTCTCCGCTTGCTGTCGCTACCTTCCAAAAAGGCACTGGTTCAACTGTCAAATATACTGGCACCTCAGCCACCAATATTGCTACTGTTGTTTACAATAATTTACAAATATCTGGTGCCACTACTTACTCTCTTCTTGCTGCCACTTCCCCTGCCGGCAATCTTACCATAGATTCTGGAGCTACTCTGGACACCACTTCTTCAAATTACAATATTGCTGTTTCTGGTAATTGGACAAACTCCGGTACTTTCAATCCGCGCGCAGGCACCGTCACTTTTGATTCTGCTTCTACAGGCAAAACTATTACTGCCGGCACTGGCGGATTTTACAATATTACATTCAATAATTCAGCTGGTGGCTGGCAATTACTCGATACTACAAATGTAAGCGGTAATTTTACTCTTACTAGCTCAGAAGTCGCTGTCAACGGTGTTAATCTAAATAACCAAGCAGTCAACGTCATTGGCAATTTTAACATTGATGCTGGCAAAGTAACCGCCGGCTTAGCAGCTATTGCCGTTGGTGGAAATTGGTCAAAAACCGGTTCGTTTAATCCAGACACCTCAACAGTAACTTTAAATGGTGCTAGTGATGCCGTTGTTTCAGGTGATTCTTCGTTTAAAAATCTTGCTTTGAAGTCCGATGGCTCAATCTCTGGTCGAACGATATCATTTGCCTCCGGTTCCATTCAAACTATTTCAAATAATTTTAATATTGATGGTGCTTCAGGTAAAGATTTAACTCTGGATAGATTAGGTGGGACCGGTAATAATCAATATACTTTTGATATTCAAGGCAATAAAATTTCTGGTCAATACATCCACGTCTCAAATTCCAATATTACCAGTGGCGAAATCACCCCTGGTAATTATGGCAATGTCATTGATGATGGAAACAACACTGGCTGGCTTTTTGACAACACAATTCCAACCATCTCCTTTACTACTTCGCCTGCTGATCCAAATGGCACTAATGGCTGGTTCAAAACCACCGCTCCAACTGTTTCCATCACCGCTCATTCAGACATTTCCGCCGTCACTAAAACATACTACCGCTGGGGAACAACAGGTGAATTCACCTCGGTAAATGGTGACACTGTTTCGAACATAGTTGTCCCGTCCCAAGGCACAAACACACTCAATGCCTATGGGGAAAATCTCGCCGGCAAATCAGGGATAGACTCATTGTCGACCAAAATTATCAAAGTCGACACCGTCAATCCATCAGCCTCTCTTTCATCTGATCCAGCCGATCCCGATGGTTCACTCGATTTCTATCTTACTCCTCCGGCAATCACTCTTTCATCTTCCGACGCCACTAGCGGTAGCCCTGTTGTTAGCTACAAATGGGACACTGGTGTATTTTCTGAGTATTCTGAAACACTCACTCCCGCTGAAGGCACGCATACCCTTCATTATTACTCCACCGACGCCGCCGGAAATACCTCTGCAGAAACAGATGTTGTTTATAAAGTAGATACCCAAGCTCCAACCATTACTTATGCAATCGATCCCCAAGACCCAACCGGCGACAATAATTATTACACATCAGCCCCTGAAATCACCCTCACCGGCGAAGACACCAATAGTACT
>VFKW01000149.1 GCA_009885355.1 Candidatus Berkelbacteria bacterium | reverse complement strand
TTAAATCTAAATTATTTTTTATTTTGTCAGGCATTATTTGACCTTTGTTAGTAATGATTATATAATCTAATTATATTATATCAGAATTTTAGTGCGTAAGGTGAGTTATATAATATAAATATGTATTATACATATATACTAAAACTTTCCAATAATAGTTTTTACGCTGGTTTTTCTAAAGATCTTAAATTAAGACTTAAAAAACATCAATCAGGCGGTGTACGCCATACTTCAAAATTTCTTCCGGTAGCACTAGTATGGTATTCAGGATTTGAAACTAAAGAGAAAGCTATTTTATTTGAAAAATACTTAAAATCTTCTTCTGGCAAAGCATTTAGGAATAAGCATTTAATAGATAATTAAAATAAAATAAAGGTTCATCCTTTTTATTCATTATTCCTTATTCTTTATTCTAACCCTGGGCGATCATCAGCCACCATTTATAATAATTTGGCAATTTATTTTGCTCTTTTTTGTATTCAATTAATTGTTTTTCCTGGGATACAACAATACTGCGATCATCTGCTTTTCGAATTGGCAATAATACCACATTTTCGCCCGGTTTTTTCAGCATCAGCCTGCGACGCAATTCTAATTCCTGATATGTTTTGGTTTTATAAAATGTTAAATAATCCTGCATGCTTTCATTTTCAATTTGCATCACATTCATTTTTTCTTTTAAGTCATTTACTTGTTGGTCAACATGATAATTTTTCCAAGCCACATTGCCGATCAGATACATCAAATAAAAAGCCACCGCCAGCACTAAGACGTTAAAAATATTATTACTAAAAATCTGCCACTTTGTTTGTTCTTCCATATTCATATTATATCCCGACTCTTGCTTCTTGTCATCATAACTATTTGTTTATAATGTTCTTTATAATGTTCTTTCTAATTTCTGCTTCTGCAGAAATTAGAAAAAGTATTCTTCTTATCACGTGAAAACTAAGTGTCTGAGTCAAGCTCATGCTTGACGAGTTTTATTTTTCTGAAAGAAGAATACTTTTTCTAAGCTTCAGGAGAAGTCGTGCAGGGGTATGGGATCATAAGGGACCTAGGGGGCGGCATCGAAACGAGCCCCCTGATCCCTTATATATAGTAGACCACTTTGGCCAAAATAAATATATTTATTAAAAATGCCCCGCTTGCGCGGGGCATTTTTAATCCCTTATCTCTTGCCTTTTTTCTTCCTATTCAGATTTGTACTTTCTGGTTTGACTGGTGGTTTCGGTGATTATTTCACAACAGTTTTTTCTGGAATTTTGATTTCTGGCTTTTCTTCGATTTTCATCTTTTTAGGTTCTGTGATCTCATCGGATTCAGGCAATTTCTTATAACCATAGTAGGCGGCTCCGGCGATAGCTAGTAAAGCGATTATTACCAAGATATCTCGGCTCTTACTATCAGACTTTGGTGCTTTTGTGTCCTCAGTCCCTTTAGTTTCGCCTTTTGGCTCTTGAGCTGGAGTTGGTGTAACTTCATCTGTTTTTGGAGCTGCCTTTGGTTGAGAAACAAAAGTCTCGCCAACTGGTCCACCGATTGGCAAAACAGAAGTATCTTCAACTACTGCAGCCACTAAAACTGGTGCTGGAATTGCAATAGATGGTTGAGGAGAGGCTGATGAGACCATTTTACCCAATCCATCATAGCCTGTTACTCGTACATAGTAGGTGAAACCTTGTTCCAAACCACTTGCTACATAGCCTCCGATTACTGATCCTTCTTGGATAGCAGTTTTGACAATTTGAGTAAATGAGCTGTCTTTGGAAAATTCAATCGTTGTTTTAACCGCGCCGTTGGCGCTGTATTTCAAATTTATCGTTCTATTATCACTATCAAGCATCAAAGAAGTAATTACTGGAGCAGTGATTTTGACGATTTTAAAATTAACAGTAGTTGAATTTCCGGCGATGTCTGTTATTACCAATACGTGAACACCTTCGGTTCCAAATTTAGCGCCATTTGCAATTGGGTTGCCATCGATTGTGATAGTTCCAACTGTATCGTTATCGTCAGCTTGGATTGTCACATCGCTATAATATGTCTTGCCTTCTTCTATTCCTGTTACAGTCGGGGCAGTCTTGTCAATCATAAATCCGGCAAAGCTTTGGCCAATATTATTCGCAATGTCTGTGCCTCTAGCATATACCGTATAAGTGCCTTCATCGCTTACAATAATTTCAGCAGTATAAGGTTTCCAAGTTATATTGTCAAATGAATATTCACTAGTCACAGCATCGTTAAAATTAATATTTATTTTATATTCAACCTTGGAAACATCAGCGTTTGGATTTTTAGTAATAGTGATGACCGGTGCAGTTGTATCGATTGTGAAATGGACAGTTGTCGAATTACCTGCTTTGTCATTCACAACCAAAACATAATTTCCTTCATTACTAACCACATCTCCAGTATTTGCTGTCACGCCGTTTAATGTTGCATCTTTCAAATTAGTATCTGAAAAGTTCAAAGTGACTGCGCTGTTGTAATATTGATTGTCAACAATTCCGTTAATGGTTGGATTTGTCTTATCAATTGTGAAGCCTACTGTTGTAGTATTGCCGACTTGATCGGTAGCAACGACTGTATGTGGACCTTCGTTAATTACTGTTACTGGAATTGTCGCATCACTTCCATCAAGCTTGAAAGTTTTGATCGAATCATTGTCAGTTGGGGTGACTGTCACATCAGTATTATAGAATTTTCCGTCTTCTACTCCTGAAAATACTGGAGCTGTAAAATCATTCATATAACCAGGTGTAGCAAAATCAGTCGTTCCAGTTTTTAGATTGTATTTTCCTGTTGAGGTATGCCAACTGGAAGCGAGTCTTCCATCTGTGACTTGCCCCACAGACATGGTTCTTTCCATTGATGCTTTTGGCGTACCGTTGTTTCCAGCCAGAGGGGAACCATTACCATCATCTGCGATATCGATTTCATTATGGCAGCTAATTGGTATAGCAGTCGTATTGGCTTCACTGCAAAGTGAATACTGTACGTCGCTATTATTTAATGTAAGGCTAGCTAAAACCATATTTGGATCTATACTTGGATCTATGTTTAGAACTGTGCTTGGGTTAGTTATTGCATAATGTGAAATAATATAATATCCATGTGCAGGTACGCTTCCACTGTTAATTATAGCTACAATAGTACCATCCTTTGCGAGATACCAAGGTGTAGTCGCAAAATTAATAGCTTGATTGGTCATATTCTTTAACTCGATCCATTCATCCGAAGTCGAGCTAGAACTTCCAGGCCACATAATTTCATTAATAATTATTGATCCTGGATCGCCAGGTAGTAGTTCGGCTGCCTTCGCCGCAATTGGATTTATCAGTGTAAACCCAACTACAGTCTGTGCTACGATCATAAAGATCGCGAATTTCACGAAAAACTTACTTAGTTTATTTCTCATAAATAAACCTCCTATTAAATTAATATTATTTGTTAACGAGCGGAGCTTTTTGTTTTAAAAAGCAAAAAAGGTTGCCCCTCCGCAATGTTTGTTTTTATTTTTGAACCATAGTGTATAGGATATGGCCCTAGATTTATACTAAGACAAGCGACACCATAGCTAAAACCATAGTATAATGGATAGAATTATTGTCAAGCCTTAAAATTTTTTATGCACAATATATGTAGTGTTTATACAAAAAAATATATACTAAATGTCATGTATTTTAAGTATGTTAGTATATATTATTTTTCAAGTCAGGTTACTAGTCTAGCACAAACTAGTATCAAATCATCTTAGTCTTTGTGCAATATCTCAAGCTTAAACTTTTTAATTGCTTTTTCTTTTGTAAATGTCCAGTTTATCTTGGATCTTTTTTTATTTC
>VFKW01000108.1 GCA_009885355.1 Candidatus Berkelbacteria bacterium | reverse complement strand
TTAAATCTAAATTATTTTTTATTTTGTCAGGCATTATTTGACCTTTGTTAGTAATGATTATATAATCTAATTATATTATATCAGAATTTTAGTGCGTAAGGTGAGTTATTATAAACAAATGAGGGCCTTATTATATTCAGAAAAAAAATTATTCTAACATCTACACTCGTTTTCATCCTTGTAATAGGGATATTTTTAGGTCTCAATATAGGAATATTTATTTATAAAGCCGATCAATTTTCATCAATTCCAACTAGTCCTACAGACTTAATTGCAACTGATAACACGGATACGACCGCAATAAACCTTCAATGGTCAGACAATGCTAATAATGAAGAACAAATATATATTGAGCGAAGCTCAAATATTATTAATAGTAATTTTACTGAGATAGCGACAGTGCCGGCAAACCAGATAGGTTATGCAGACTCAAATATAGAAAGAGGCAAAAGGTACTGGTATAAAATTAGGGCTTATAATCAAACTGGCTTTTCTGATTACTCATTAATTTCTACACCGACTCGAACAGAAACAAAAGACTTTTTAAATAGTGTAGGTGATTTTGAAAGAATATCAGCTGCTACAGGTATAGCAGAAGCCTGGGTAGGAAACACGGAATGCGCAAATTGTGAATATCATCTTAACAAAAACGAAGATGGATCAAAAACACAATATTTTGGCTACAAAGGACCCGATCCTACTCCTGGTCCTGAGGGTACGCATAAATATATGTCTCTTTACCCTGAAGCTCAAATCTTGATCGACAATAATAATGAGAACTTTGTCCATCATGGAGACAATGTTGTTTTGGATGTGGATAAATATTCGACGTTTGGTATGATCGGAAAAAATAATTCTAAACTTCAGGTGGCTGTATTTTTCTATGATTTAAATAATAATGAAATATCACACCTATATTATCCTTTAAATACCATAGCCGATGATACATTTTATTCATATAAATCGGACGGATTACTTGTTGTGCCAAATAATACTTATTATATGCGTGTTATATTTTCGGTATCTTCCGAACAAACCATCTTGCATAGTGAGACAATGGGAGCAAGTATCGATGGTGTAAAAATGTCAATTATTCGATCAGAATCGGCGCAAACAATCGTGGTGCCTGCGCCAAGGAATCGAGCAATAAATTCTGCTGAGTACGCAATGAACCCCAACAAAGAGGATTTATATGAAGCTGTTCTGGGAAATGATATGATTACGACTCTCTATACAAATTATGCAATGGTGCTTGGGGCGAGATACTATAATCCCAATATTAAACTTATTGGCTACACTTCGGCAGACTTTACTGATTATAGAAAATGGGACCAAGTTAATCAGAGAGTGTTTTTGAGTGATGGTATAAATGCTTTATCCCCGATTCCTTTCGGCTGGGCACTTGATCAACAAAATACATTGGCACCTGGAGATAGTTGGTTTTTTGAATATCCTGAAAATATGACGCCTTCCCAGACAGCTGAAACTGGAAGAGCTAACCGAGGCGCTTCACAACAATATGAATACGACAATGATGGCGCAACAAAACTGAACTATGTCTTTGGAGCCGGAGATTATTATGATAGATATATGGCCAACTTAGACAGCCAGAGCTACCGCGACGAATGGGTAAAGCGTGTAATTGAGATGTATAAAAAATATGATTATGATGGGCTTTTCCTGGATGACACCGGTCCCTATTGGGCCAATGGTAGGAAAACCTTGAACGGCACTACGACTACCGAAAAAGCGGCCGAAATCAATGCTTCTCAAGTTCAAAGTTTTTTACACTATATTATACCCCGAATAAATGCACAGCTTCCAAATATTGAATGGCTTCAGAATGCCGATGTGCAGCACTATGCCGATGATGCAAATCCAGGTAATTGTCAATATAGCGGGTGGTATGGCAGAGTAACGCTCAAACCGGATTGGGATCCTGCGTTCGAAACAGCTGGCCAAAACGGGATGCCCTCAAATTATAATGCGGCAAATTATACAATAAACACATTTGAAAACACGCCCAAAACTTTTTTCAACGAAAATTCTTATCTTCGCGATAATAATAACGCCAGTCCAAATTTACGAGCACAAGATTATCGTTTGCATGATTGGACAATGTCGATAAAAGACATTGACGTTTTAAGTGAATTTAATAAATTACAACCAGATGAAAAGAAGAAAAAGCAAATCTGTCAAAGCTTGCCGATAATAAATAATCCAAATACTAATAATTTTGCCAACAATCCACCAGTTTCAGATTCCCAAAAAGCCAATCTATCAAAATATGATGACGGTTGGTCTCCTTTTGTGCTGACAACTTTCCTCTTAAATAGCAATAAGTACTCCTATATTGGAGCAATGAGAATAAACGTGATCGGGACCGGCTTGTCAGCAGTAGTAGAAAATGCTCGGCCAAAAGCTCCAGATATCGGTTTTGCG
>VFKW01000157.1 GCA_009885355.1 Candidatus Berkelbacteria bacterium | reverse complement strand
CAGTCTTTTATGGACAAAATAAATTGTTTTTGCAAAACAAACCTTACTAACAGATGCCTGGATAGAGAGTATTTGCCTAGCTAATCTAATTAAATATTGGTTCATGTGCCCACCTCCTTGTTCCTATTTATACTATATACTAAGTTTTAAAGTATGGGAACAAGTAATTTTATTATATAGAGCAACTTTACTTTAACTAACCTGAAAAGTCAATAGGAATCAGGGCCATTGAGCCACGTCGCCGTGATGAGAACAGATTCCGCGGCGACTTGCGCAAAACTATAGACCCATCGCCACAGAGCGCAGACGCGCCTACTGGGACACTATTTGAGCCGAGAGGGGATCGAGAGGTCGAGAGGAGATTGGTTCCCTATTTCTTGGCTAATCGTATTTTGGTTCTTTCCAAAATTTATGAATTTTGTTTTGACGGGCGACCATTTTTTCCTGGGCGGACCAATCTTGTTTTTCATTGCCTTCGTCTGTCATTTTGTCCACATCATCTGGAGATATACCTTCGAGCATCCCAGCGATTAAATATCTGATGCCCTGATTGTCACCCGGATTCATTTTTAAAAGTAACCGATAAAGTTCCTCGGCGGTTTTTTGATCCCCGCTTATTTGTGCAGTCATAGCCTTGTCGCAAATTGATCGCATAAATGCTCGATTTTCTATCATACCCCAGGGCATTTCGGATGGCCATTTTGGAAATTGTTTCTTTGTCAATTCAAATCCAATATCTGCGCATTCTTTTTCTTTTTTTAAATTCCCCATATCGCGGTAAACAGCGGTTAATCCGACATATGCATCCACGAATTCCGGATCAATTTTAATAGCCACTTGTAGTAATTTAATGGCTGTTTTATACTCGCCTGCGTTTGCCATATCCATTGCTTCGTAGTACAATTCATTCTTTTCGGGCAATTTAAACTCGTCTTCTGTTTCGTCTTCTAAATCGTCATCTTCTTCGGATTCATTCATGTCGTGAATATATTCATAAATGTCCATAAAACACATGCCGGCTAAAACCAAAGATTGATGAATTATTTTATCATCCCTTTTCCAGTTATAATCTGGATTTATGGCCATGATTTCCAATAATACGTATTGCGCATAAATATCATCCGGCAAATGTTTGGAATAAAAATCTTCAAGCTTCATTTTTTTATACTCTTCGCCGACAAGGCCAAGGGAGACTAGTAAATTATCAACTACTAAATTATATCCAAGATCGACAATTTTTTGATACTGTTTTTCTTTTGTATATTTAACTGTTTTTGTGCCAATTTTTCTTAAGAATTCAAATTCGGACTTTGACTGACATTTATCCTGTGTAATATCTTTAAAAATCGAGAGCATGTGGGATATATTTGCTTCATCATTCTTTAAGAGTTGGCTATATGATTTTTTTTCGTCGGCGTGTTTTAGAATTATACCAATTGCTTGTTTATGAATCTTGGAATCATTGCTTTTTAAAAATTGATCGAAGTACTTGTCCGGTAGTCTAGTTTTTTCTATATCATTTGACATAATATTTCCTTTCAAATTTTTTAACTATCTCCCCAGCCTTGCCATATAATTGAATGCTAAAAAATAATTTTCTATGGATTTGGTGCTTGATGAATATTCATTGTCGAGGTAGAAATAATCTGTTAGTGTCTCACGTAGCCTGGTTAATTCTTTTAATCTAGTTGGTTTTTGTTGCAAGCTGATCGTCAGGTCTAGGAGCTCGAGCGAGCGATCTGCGGCCATAATGGCATAATCATTTCTGGATTTGGTTTTCCATTTATTGGCACGAATCACCTCGCTACCAATATTGGCCATTTGTTCACAAAATAGCAATTTTTGCCAAGCGCCTTCGGCTAATTGTTGATGTTGAATGCTCATTTGATTACCAATTTATTGACGATTTGAATAATTTTTTTCTGAAGATCTATGTCTTCGACACTGCGGGAGCGGTTATTTTGAGAGGGGCGAAGATTGATCATTGAGTCGAATTCGATAAAATCTTCTTCGCCAAAAAACTCAGGATATAGGTTGATACCCCAGAGATTTTTCTGTTTTGAGTCATTTTCAAGCAATAAGGCCTCTTCGTCGGCGTGAAGCTCGGCGTCGACGGCCATAATTTCTTTTTCAATATCAACGACGGCTTTGACAAGATTGCCAAACATTTTCTCGGCCATTTCACCGATTTGATTGATGGTGATGGGGGACTTGGAATCAACTATTTTCATGGCTCCGGGACTCGGACTCGAACCGAGAACCTAATGGTTACACTTAATCCTCTGTTGCCAGAAGCGTGGACTATCTCTTCGCCATGCCCTAGGGTGCTGAATGAAATCCTGAATGGGTGACGATCCCTCCACTGCGGTCGGGATGACATTGTTCAGGATGACAACGATTATTTGTTCAGCATGACATAAAGTTTAGGCGCTGGGCGCTATTTGTAGGGTTATTGTTGGGCTCACCTACTAGTCTCTACACCTTCTCCAATGCTTCATCGACGATGATTCCCATTGGAGCTTGGCTCGGGATTACCCGCTTGGGGCTTCCCCGAATTCACCCAGAGTTCACTTCGATATTTCTATCGAAGGCTGCGTTATTTCACAGCCATTTGCTCTACCATTGAGCTATCCCGGAATATTAATGAAATTTCCATTAACAAAATTATTTTACCAAATTTAGGTGACTCTGTAAAGGCCATTTTGATAGAATAAGGAGAGGGGCGGCTTGCGAGCCTAGATCCTTCGCGGGCTCAGGATGACATTAGCTTGAATAATGAATAACGAGGAGGGAATGTCAAATTTCCAATGTCAAATGTCAAATCAATGTCAAAATCCAAATAAAAAAATAGGGGGAGAGGGATGATCCCCATTCGGCTATCCCCCGGATTAAGTCCGGGGCTAAAGGCTATATAGGGCAGGCTCTCCACTGCGCCTGCCTGCCGGCAGGCAGGGTCGGGATGACCCGTCTTCGCTTCAGCTACGACAGGGCAATCAACGGAAGTTGAGCTATGGAAATTGATAAGAGAAAACTTTATAATGCAGACAGGAGAAATGATGAGTGAATTATTGATTAAGGATCAAAATATAATAGATAATTTTATACAGGCGATGAAAAATGATGGGGCTTCAAGGTTGCATGTTTTGGCGGATTTTGACCGCACGCTGATGAAGGGAATTGTGAATGGCAAGCCTGTGCCATCGATTATTTCGATCCTTCGGGATGAAAATTTTTTAACGCCGGATTATCCGGCCAAAGCGCATGAATTGTTTGATAAATATCATCCGATCGAACTGGATCCAAGTATTGGGATTGAACAAAAAAAAGAAGCGATGCTGGAGTGGTGGACAGCGCATTTTGAGCTTTTGATCAAAAGCGGACTTTCGAAAAAAGATCTGGAGCAGGTGATAAAATCGGCCAATTTACAGATGCGAGAAGGAGCTTGGGAATTGATGGAGATATTGGCGCAAAAGCAGATACCGCTAGTGATCATGTCTGCGAGCGGACTGGGGAAAGAAGTGATCGAGCTTTATTTAGAATCAATTGGGCTAATGAAGCCAAGTGTTTATATCATTTCCAATCAATTTGAATGGGATCAGGATGGGAAAATATCTGGATTTAGGCTGCCGATTGTGCATGGAATGAATAAAGATGAAACGCTATTAAAAAATAGCCCCATATTTGACAAGATCAAAGAGCGTAAAAATGTGATTTTAATTGGGGACAGCCTGGGGGATGTCGGGATGATCGAGGGATTTGAATATGACAATCTGTTGAAAATCGGATTTTTGGATGAAGAGATCGAAAAAAGAAGAGGGCATTATCAGGAATCATTTGATGTGGTGATCGAAAGCCAGGGCGGGTTTGAATTTTTGAATGATATGCTAAAAAAGATGGAAAGTTAGCGGGAAAAGAATTTTTTTGATATTATAAAGAGGAATGAATTATTCTAGGAGGGATATGAGACGAAAACCAAATATTAAAATAGGGGTGTCTGGGTCAGCGGCAAATAATTGCGCGCCTGGAGCATATAAAAAGGCCGGTTTGGTCGGCAAGGCGATTGCCAAACAAAAATGTGCCTGCGTGACAGGGGATACTACTGGTGTGCCTCTATATGCAGCGCAAGGCGCGCATAGAAACGGCGGCATCACTGTTGGGATTTCACCAGCTCACAGTGAAGAAGATCACGCCAGACGATATAAATTGCCTTTGAATGATATGGATATTGTGATCTATACCGGCTTTGCATATTCGGGGCGCAATTTATTATTTATTCGCTCATGCGATGCGGTTGTATTTATCTGCGGGAGGATCGGAACATTAAATGAATTTACGATCGCTTTTGAGGACAAAAAACCGATTGGGATTTTGATGAAAACCGGCGGGATCACTGAAGAAATCGAACAGATTTTGAATGTATCACAGAGGGGACGTAAAAAAATTATTTTTGATGACGACCCTGATAGATTGGTGAAAAGACTGATCGAATTGGTTCATGATGATCATAAGGAAAAATATTATAAGAAGTAGTATTAGTAGCTAGCCACCGCCGGCTGGCGGGGTCCCGCTGCGGCGGGATAAGCTGATAAGCTGGTAAGCAGTAAGCTAATAAGCAATATGCTGGGTGCGGTCTCTGAATGACATGTAGAGTGGAATAATGAATAAGGAATAAAGAATAATGAACCTGAAGGAGACTGGATCCCAGCCTTAGCCAAGGGCTCCCCTTTGGGGCGCTGGGATGACAAAAAATAAGAGTTGGGATGATAAGTTAGGAAGCAGGATGACAATATAGGTATTCCAGTAATACTAAAAAGGAGTAGGATGACTTTAAAATTTTACGGCGCTGTTCAAGAAGTGACTGGTTCAAATATTTTAGTAGAAGCGGCCAATACACGTTTTTTAGTGGATTGCGGTGTATTTCAAGGGCGCCATATGGT
>VFKW01000050.1 GCA_009885355.1 Candidatus Berkelbacteria bacterium | reverse complement strand
CGGCCTCCCGGTAAAGTTTGCATGAGCTATCGAGGGGACCCGGAATGTAAATACGGTTCTTCCTTGGAAATTAGACACGGAAAAATCGCCGTTATTTATTATGGGGCATCCGGGAAACGAGTGGGTAGCCCCAAGATATAGAGGAACGCCTTGAAACCGGACGGAAGAGATGATAAACCTCGAACACGAGGAGTCAAGGGTCTTCGATGAACTCGCTTCGCTCGCCCTTGACACCGCGCGCCCATCGGTTTTAACTTCAGTTACGTCCGGTATCAAGGAGGCGGGAATGGAGCAGACGCAATTCTTCGAGAAGATGTTGAAGTTGACAGGGCCGTGGCATGTGGAGCGGGTGGAGTACGACGAGGAGAGAGAGCGGGTGGACGTGTATGTCAGGCACGAGGACGGGGTGAAGTTTCCCTGCTGCGGGTGCGGGGAGGACTCGCCGGTGTACGACCACACAGGCGACAAGGAGTGGCGGCATTTGAACACATGCCGGGCGCAGACCTTCGTGCATACGCGGCTGCCGCGAACCCAGTGCAAACAATGCGGCGTGAGGCTGGTTTTTCCCCCTCTGGGCGCTTGAGGGCGGAGCCAACACGGGAGAGTTCGAGGCATGGATCATCGAATTGCTGAAGGAATGCACAATAGAGGCGGCGGGCCGGTTGCTGGGGCTGACATGGGACGAAGGCTGGGGCGTAATGGAGCGGGCGGTGAGGCGGGGGCTTGCGCGCAAGGAGCGCCGCGTCCCGGAACGGATCGGGGTTGACGAGAAGTCTTTTGCGCGGCGGCACAAGTATGAGACGCTGGTTTACAACCTGGACCGCGGGTGCGTCGAATATGTCGCGGACGGACGCACGCAAGAGAGCCTCGCGCAATATTACAGCCGGTTCAAAAAGGAAGAACTCGGACAAGTGAAGGTTGTGACTATGGATATGTGGGAGGCCTACATCGGAGCGACAAAGGCGCATGTCCCGCAGGCGGACGGCAAGATCGTGTTCGACAAATTCCACGTGGTGCGTTTCGTGACGGAAGCCGTAGACAAAGTGCGCAAAGCTGAAAACAAGCATCTTGAAGAGCAAGGCCTCGAATGGCTCAAGAATACGAAGTGGCTGTGGCTGGCCAACGAGGAGAACATCCCGCCGTCGCGCCGCATGGAATTTGAGTCGTTGAAAGGAAAAGACCTGAAGGTGGGCCGCGCTTGGAGCATCAAGGAAAACCTGCGCCGGTTCTGGCAATGCGCCTCAAAGGACGAGGCGAGAGCCTTCTTCCGCCGCTGGTTCTGGTGGGCCACACACTCCAGGCTGAAGCCCGTCATCCAGGCGGCGAAAACCTTGAACAGACACCTGGAGAACATCCTGACATACTTCGACCACCACGCCACAAACGCCCTCGGCGAAAGCATCAACAGCAAGATAGAGAAAATCAAGAAAATGGCCTGCGGCTACCGGAACCGCGACCACTACAAAACTGCGATCTACTTCCACTGCGGCGGCCTCGACCTGCTTCCGAAACTTAGTTGAATACCGGAGTCATTTTTCTATGAGCTATGCAACTACATGTTGGGGTGACCCACTCAAAACCCGGATGCGGCATAAGTAAGTGATACGGCGGGG
>VFKW01000028.1 GCA_009885355.1 Candidatus Berkelbacteria bacterium | reverse complement strand
GAAACTTTTGAAATGATGAAACAAGATCTAGACAAAGAAAAACGAGGAATCCAAAAACTTTGGGCAACTAGAGAAGCCCAAATCACCCGCCTCGCCACAAATACAATAGATATGTATGGCGGAATAAAAGGAAGAGCCGGCGCCGCCCTGCCAACTATTGAAATCTTGGAATTAGAAAGCCCATCATCGTCATCCCAAACTTGATTTGGGAACCATGTAAATTTAAGGAGCCACTATGAACTACAAAGACCTAGCTATCAGCTTAGCTCAAAAAGCCGGCGAAATCATGCGTCAAAATTTTCAAGCCGGAATGAAAATGGAATGGAAATCAGACAATTCACCAGTAACCATAGCCGATCTAGCTATAAACAAATTAGTCATCGATGAAATAACCAAAAATTTTCCCAACCACAATGTTAAAGGAGAAGAACAAGACAACATTCACACCAATTCCGAATATCTCTGGGTCTGCGATCCAGTCGATGGCACAATTCCTTTCTCACATGGACTGCCAATTTCCACTTTCTCACTTGCCTTAGTTAAAAACGGCGAAAGCATCCTCGGGGTTATATATGACCCATTTATGGATCGTCTTTTCTATGCCGAAAAAGGCAAAGGATCATACTTAAACGACCAACCAATCCATACTTCAGGTCACGATCAAATAAAACAATCACTCATCAATATAGAATCTTTCGAGACAGCAGTATATCAAATGTGGCCGATTAATAAATCTCTAGCTTTTCAAGGATCAAAAACTATGCGATTGGCTTCCATTATCTATCCAAGCGCTCTAATAGCACAAGGGGAAGTCACTGCCTGTATTTTCCCGCACAACACCGCCCATGATGTTGCTGCTGTTAAAATTATCGTTGAAGAAGCCGGCGGCAAAGTCACCGACCTTTTTGGAAATGAACAACGTTATGATCAGCCGCTCAAAGGCGCCATAATTTCAAATGGCAAAATTCACGATCTTCTGATAAAAGAAGTTGCCCTCGCATTAGCATCAAATTAAGGAATTATTTATGGATTACAAAGACTTTGCTATCGACCTTGCCTACCAAGCCGGCGAAATCATGCGTCAAAATTTTCATGTCGGCATGAAAAAAGAATGGAAATCAGACAATTCACCAGTCACCGAAACTGACATTGCCATCAACAAACTCGTGATCGAGCAAATAAATAAACACTTTCCCGACCACAGTATCAAAGCCGAAGAAAAAAGCGACATGCAAATCAATTCCAAATATGTCTGGGTCTGCGATCCAGTCGATGGCACATCTGTCTTTTCCCATGGTATTCCCATTTCCACCTTTGCCCTCGCCCTCGTCGAAGACGGCGTCCCGATTTTAGGAGTCGCCTACGATCCTTTTATGGATCGACTATATTTTGCCCAAAAGGGGAGCGGCGCTTTTCTAAATGACAAACCGATCCATGTTTCAAATTCCAATACATTTGAGCATGAATTTATTGATGTTGAAAATACCACTAAATCCACGTTCAAACTCTGGAAGCTCCACGAAAATTTATACACACTCGGTGCCAAAACCTCGAATCTCCACTCTACTATATATGCTTGCTGTCTAGTCGCCAACGGCGAATTCATCGCCACCATTCTTCCCCACAATGCTTGCCACGATGTCGCCGCCGTCAAAATCATCGTCGAAGAAGCCGGCGGCAAAGTCACCAATCTTTTTGGCGACAACCAAAGATATGACCAAGATATAAAAGGCGCCATCGTCTCCAACGGTCACATCCACGACCTATTACTTAAAGAAATAAACAAAATATTATCATTATCCAAGGTTTAAATTAAAAAGGAGCACTATGATTATCACAATCCAAGAGGCGTGCGCTGAAGATATTCAAAAATGCCTACCCTTAGCCCAGACAAAAGAACTCGAAGGTGCAAAAGGTAAATTCCCAACTCTAGAAGAACTCCAAGCCGGATACGAGTCAAAATCCGCCATTTTTCTGGTTGCAAAAAATGAAAAAAACATCGTCGGCTTTGCGCTTGGCTATATCCACAGCCGACAGTCATGCTACCTCGACCTACTTGTCGTTGACAAAGAAATCCGCGGTCAAGGTATTGGCACCAAATTATTGCAAGCTTTTGAAAAAGAAGCCCAAAATAAAAAAATAGACCACCTTTGGCTAATTTCACATCTCTACAACTCCAAAGACCACGATTTCTACACCAAAAAACACTTTTCCCCCGGGGACAAATTCCAAATCTTCGCACGAGAAATTTAGCCTTAGATCATACAATAAGCGAAAAAACTACTTTAAAAACCCGAAGATCAACCAGAAAGGCGGACTTTCTGGCTATCTGGCTCATTCCCTCTTTTCCAGGAAGTCAAAAATATCATTCTATCCAAAAAGAAACCCCGGCCACAGGATGGAATCCTAGTGGAGCGTGGGAGTGTCTTTTTAGGAAGAATGAAATTTTTGACGGGCCTAGAAAAGTCGTGTAGGGGTATGGGATCATAAGGGACCTAGGGGACGACTTCGAAGAGACTGTCTAATAACT
>VFKW01000100.1 GCA_009885355.1 Candidatus Berkelbacteria bacterium | reverse complement strand
TTTAAATTGAAAATGTTAAAATAGCTTATTAGCTTATTAGCTTATTAGCTTATTAGCTTATTAGCTTATTAGCTTGGTCATATAACTATCCTCGATCTCATAGCCAAATTTGCGAAAATACTCCCTCGCACCGACTCCGGCGATCACGGCCATTTTAGATAGTCCAAATTCGCTTTTAACGATATTTTCAGCCTCAGCTAAAAGCATCTTGCCATATCCGCGATGTTGCGCCGCTTCACTGTTTTTATGATCGATTGATACCTGGGCGCCATAAGTATGCATTTCACGGACAATACCCGCGCCATTCAAAACTTTAAGAAAATTATTTTTATTATTTATCCTTAATCGTAAAATACTAAGAATCTTTGCACGATCCTCGGATTCAACACTCAAAAATATTTCTAATCCATCGGATGCCTCGTAGTCTTCACGAAAAATCTGCCATTTTTTGCCATCAATATCTTCGCCCCCGATTTCGCGGCAGCGGATACACTGGCAACTTTTTTTATCTACTATCATTTTTTCTTGGATAAGTTGTCGTAAATTTGAGACTTTTGCTCCGCCTTCGACAATATCATCCGATGGAATATCGCGAATAATCCGCTCAATTCTCAAATATTTCGGCGCCACATCTTTTTTAAAAGTACCAATCAGTTCGCTCAGTTGCTCAGCGTTATAGATTTTAAGTTCGCCTTTTTTGTAAAGCTCATAAATCGGTGCTTCTTTGACAACAGCCAGTGGATAAATTTTCAAATAATCCGGTCGAAAGTCTGGATTTGCAAATAATTCTTCCAGCATTTTTTTATCTCGTTCAAAATCAGAGCCGGCCAGATTTAACATGACTTGATAAGCAACTTTAAATCCGGCGTCTTTTAAAATTTTTGTCGCCCGTATAGTACAAGCAACATCATGCCCACGACGATTTTTTATCAAGACATCATCATAAATTGATTGCACGCCTAGCTCAACTTTCGTAACCCCGAGTTCTCGCAATCGACAAATTTCCACTTCATTTATATAATCTTGCCGCGTCTCCACCGAAATCTCCACCAGTCGACACCCCGCCGTCTCATTCTCTTTTTGTAATTGTGTAAGACATTGGTCATTGCCTGCCTCGCCGGTAGGCGGGGCCATTGTCTTCGACTCTGCCGTTCGAGACTCTGAGGAGCCCTCAGGCTCTCGAAGAGAGGGATGAGCCCTCAGGCTCAGACTCGAATGAGGGATTTGATCATTTATTTTGTCATTTGACATTTGAAATTTGGATTTGCCGTCAAATTCATTTGCGGCTTGATATACTCTCTTAATATACCAAGTCTGATATCTTTTTGGATAATACGACCAAGTCCCGCCAATGATTCGAATATTTATTTTATCCAGCGGATGTCCGGTTGCTTTCAGGGCTTCAAGTCGATTTTGTGTCTGTCTATAAGGATCAAATCCATTTAGTATAGCTCTCATCACTGCCGGCTCATTTTTCATATAACTTTTCGGCAAGTTGTCTTGACTTGGACAATACAAACAATTTCCAGGACAATCATATGGCTTGGTCAAAATTGACACTACCACAATGCCGGACAATGAGCGTACTTTTTTCTGACGAAGTAAATTTTCTATCGTTTTATTTTGCGAAATTTTTCCCAATTTCAACATTTTATGGTATAATTTGCTCAGTTCGTCGTTTGTAAACATGGTCACGCCAAATTCCCCCACTACTTTACGGTGGAGCCGAGAGAAAACTTCTGGGTCTGATATATTTTGCTGATAAAGACTTGAAATAAGTGCTTCAGCAGCTTCTTTTCTTAAATTTTCCATTAATTAACCTAAGTTACTAAAATATGAATCAAAAATACGCAAAATATTTATTAGATAAGACTAAAGATGATTATAACCTAATTGGGTATGATTTTTCAAGTAAGAGGGGCAATATTACACCAGATTTGCTCGAATTGAAAAAATATACTATCAAGGGCGATAATATTTTAGACCTCGGGTGCGGTAATGGCCGTCTCTGGGAAGTATTGAAAGATGAAGAAATAAAATACGTTGGCGTTGATATTTCCGAAACTCTCATCAAAATCGCCAAGCAAAAATATCCCGAACAAGATTTTCAAGTGATCGATTTTTTCAAATTACCATTTCCCGATAATTATTTCGACAAAGTCTACTGTTTAGCTGTTTTCCACCATATTCCATCTCGAATCTACCGCCTAAAATTTTTAAAAGAGATAAAACGTGTTCTAAAAAAAGATGGCATTCTCATTTTGACCGTATGGAATTTAATTATCAAAAAAGAAATTATTGCAACCATAATTAAAAATACCTTTGCCAAAATATTCTTTCAAAATAAACTCGATTTCAAAGATATTCTACTACCTTTCAAGCGATCTGCAGATAACAATCTGACTGATCGATATCTACATTGTTTTGCAAAGCCGGAGATTAAGAATCTTATTAAAAAATCAGACTTTGAAATTGTCGAATTTAGTTTGCAAAACCGTGGCAAAAAGGTTGTAAATCAAAACCTCTGTATAATTGCCAAAAAAGTACTATAATAATAAAGGAGGGGATTATGGATCATGTTTTTAAAAATATCTCGGAAAAACAAATTAGTCAGATAGCCAAAAAAGACTACAAACTTTTAATTGAAATTCAAAAAGATATACATAGTCAAAAAGCTATATACTATCAAAAACTAAAGACATTCTATTGGATCATTTCAATTTGTCTTCTAGTAGCCATTATTTTTACCGTTATCGCTATGCAAAAAGAGCTTTTCTGGCTCTATGGCTTACTCGTACTCATTTCACTGATTATGGTTCTGTCCGGTGGTAAATTATATCTTGTAGACAAGCCGGAAATTACCAAAAAAGCCATTGCCAAATCTAAGCTTCTCGATGCTATGGAAATTGAAATATTAAGCCCCTCTGATATTTCAAGAAAGAAAAAAGCCTTAATATTAATAATAATCAGCGGGTTGCTATATTTATTGGCATATATTATAATAATAGTAAATAAATAGAAATCGGAGGAAAAATGTTCAAAATAAAAATATTTATCATGCTTATGTTCTCAATTATCATTTTACCTATCAGTACTAGCGCGATAGAAATCACTCCGCCAGTTTCAATCGGCACGCCTACTTTGACTCCGACCGAGTCAGATGCGAGTGTCACTACTACTCCGACTCCAGTATTGCCTGGAGGCATACAGGCGCGTCAGGCAGTCCAAGCCAAAAGAGCCAATATTGATGCCGAAAAAGCATTAAATGTCGCCAAAAAAGAAGCTTTGAGCGCTGCGCGCTGTGCAAAAGTTGAGTCACAAGTTGTATTAAAAGTAACAAGATTTGAAGCAAATCTTTCTCGCCGTCATGCATTTTTCAATCGCTTTTCCAAAAGAGTCGAAAAATTAATCGCAAAATTCGACGAAGGTGGCTATGACACGACAAAGTTAAAAGCGGATCAGATCATTTTAAATCAGAAAATAGAAGCTTATGCGGCTGCCAAGACTGCTTACATTGTCATCTTAAAAGAATCCCAGCAATACGCCTGTGGAAAATCAGAAGGTGAATTCCGCTCGAAAATTTTAGATGCAAAAGAAGCTCTTGATGAAGCCAGACTGGCCAATTTAGCCGTCAAAACATATTATCAGGAAACTATTCGTCCAGACATCAATGCTTTAAAAGCTCAAGTAAGGGCAACAACTCCAACTCTAACTCCAACAGTAACAGGTACACCAGAATAAAACAATAAAATATTTTCAAGGAGGCATATGGAAACTGACAATCAAAAAAACAATCAAATAGATGAAAGCCAAAAACCGGTAGTCATGAAAATTACAGCTGAAAAATCAAAGCACAATAATATGCTTGTCGTATTAATGATCTTATTGTTTCTGATAATTGCCGCCTTCGGCGGCTTGACGGTCTATCAGATGCAGGACAGATCAAAAGAAACTGCGGACACTAAAAATACTCCAACCGGTCAGTCTGCAACTGACAAAGAAACCGCGGCCAGCGAATCTCTTGACTCGCCAGTTACTTCAAATATTGATAATGAAATTTCGACTCTCGATTCGTCAATTGGCTCCCAATCTGATGCTGATTTTTCAGGATCAAGCCTTTCAGACAGTGAAATCGGTCTAAAATAAAATATCAACATACATGATATGGTATTCAAACTCAGGTCATGGTAATATATATTGTGGATATGGTTTCTAAAAACCTCTATGGCTAAGCCTAGGGTGGATTTATTTACATATTTCAATGAAAGGATAAGATGGAAAAGGTAATTTCAATTGAAAAATTGACAAAAAAATATGGTGATTTTACTGCCGTCAACGGGATCTCGTTTGATGTTTATAAAGGTGAGATTTTTGGTTTACTAGGAGAAAACGGTGCCGGAAAAACCACAACTTTGGAAATAATAGAAGGTTTACGCAAGCCAACTTCTGGAAAAATTAATATTTTAGGTAATAATATAAACAATAATATAGGCACTATTAAAGAAGAAATTGGTGTCCAATTGCAATCAACCGCGTATTATAATTTCTTAACCTTAAAAGAAATTCTCGATCTTTTCGGAAGTTTTTATAAAAAACATCTAGATTCGATTGAGTTGTTAAAGATGGTCCACTTGGACAGTAAAGCTAATTCTTTTGTGAGAAGCTTGTCCGGTGGGCAAAACAGCGTTTTTCAATTGTAGCTAGTTTAGTCAATGATCCCCAAATCGTATTTTTGGATGAACCGACCACTGGACTGGATCCGATCGCCAGGCGCAATTTATGGGAAGTGATCTCTGGCATCAAAAAACAAGGCAAAACAATTATTTTAACTACACATTATATGGAAGAAGCTGAAATCCTTTGTGACCGAATTGCTATCATGGACAAAGGCGAAATACTTACTATTGGTGAAACGCACAAGCTGGTTGAAGGTGTTAATAAGCCATATCGTATCAATTTTATCACCAAAAAAATTGATACAGAAGTGTTTAAGCAAATAGGTATTTTTGCCGAAGTTAAAAATCTAATTGGTAAAGGAAATAATTTTGAGCTCAGACTAAAAACTCAAGTCGAGCTGAATTCTGTTCTTCCTCTTGTTCAGAAATTAAATCCCGAGGGTCTTATTGTTGATCGCGCTACTCTGGAAGACTTATTTATTCAATTAACCGGCAAAACAATAGGAGAATAACTATGTTCAAATTATTTAAGTACAATATTAAAATGTTATTACGAAACAAACAGGCTCTTTTTTGGAGCTTGGTATTTCCATTAGTATTTACATTTATTTTCGGCACGTTTTTTGGTAAAGGCAGTTCATCGACTGGGAATATCATAATGATAAACCAATCAAACAGTGAGCTTGCCAAGACGATAGATAAAACTCTCACTAAATCAGAACTTTTTAAATCAACCAGATCGACTGATATTGCCGTATCAAAAGAGTCGGTAAAAAAAGGAAAATCCGTCGCCGTTATTATTATCCCAAAAGGATTTGGCGACCAAAGCCCAACCGCGCCGACAAAAGTCAAAGTCATTATTGATCCGGCCAATGCCCAAGGAAATTCAATGGTAATAGGTGTTTTAGACCAAATTTTAACTGGGGCCAGTTTTCAAGCCCAAAAAGCAAAGCCACTATTTTCAATTCAACAAGAAAAAACCAATAGCGCAGATTTGAATTATTTTGATTTTGTTTTAGTTGGTTTGATAGGCATGTCTTTGATGAATTCGTCAGTTCAAGGCGTTGCCATCGCTATGAGCAAATATCGCGAAGACCAAATTTTGAAAAGACTTACAACGACACCAATTAAATCATGGAAATTTATCATATCCGAAGTAATGTCACGTCTGATTCTAAATTTTATTCAGGTATCATTGGTATTAGGGATCGGCGTTTACGTTTTCGGCGCCCATATCCCCGGCAATATCCCGATGATTTATCTATTTGCTATGATTGGTGCTATTTTGTTCCAAATGATCGGCTTCGCCATTGCTAGTTTGTCAAAAACCACCAACGCCGCCGAAGGTATGGCCACCGCCGTCACAATTCCAATGATGTTTCTAGCCGGCGTATTTTTCCCCATCGATCAGTTGCCAAAATGGTTGATCTCAATCGTCCAATTTTTACCATTGGCCCCACTTCTTCGCATGATTCGCGGCATTGCCCTAGAAAATACCAGCCCGCTTTCAAACCCATTAAATCTCGTCATCGTCCTATCGTGGATTCTCCTAGCCTTACTTCTATCAATCTACAAATTCCGCCTGACTGAGGATTAATTAATAATATGAGTCCGTTGGAAAAACATATCGTCATCCCGGAAGCGAGTGGCACTCGATATCCGGGATCCAGTTATAAAGTTTCCTGGATTCCGGTTCTGGGATCCCATCCAGACCGGAATGACGAAAATGAGAGTTTTTTAGCGAGCTTTAAAAAAGGAGACATATGGAACCCAAAAAAACATTTTCCCCGGAAGAAGCCCAAGAAGTTGCTACACAATTAGGAATCGATTGGTCAAATTTTGATCTCGAACAATTCCGTCGCGGCATGGACGTAGAGCTAGAACACGGCACCATCGACCCAGAAACCAACGTCACCAACGACGACCCTCTTATAACCGGAAAAATTGCCCTAGCCCATCTAAATGAAATCCCCGACTATTACACAAGATTAGACGAAATGGAAGCCATCGCCGAAGGCAAGATTTAGATAATTACCGATCCTAGCTTAATTCTTATTGCTTATAAGCTTACCAGCTTACTAGCTTTGATAATTGTATAAACCTCCTATATTTAACCAACTTCCATCTGCTACAATAAAATCGTTATCATAAAATATTTTGAAAGGTGGTGATTGCGATGAATAGATTAAACATCATAGACTGGATCAGTTTTGTTTTGGTTATTGTTGGTGCATTAAACTGGTTTCTAGTAGGTGTATTTAAATGGAACTTGGTTGATGCTATTTTCGGGATAGAATCATTCTTATCTAGATTAGTTTATATTATTGTCGGTTTAGCTGCGATATATCTTGTCATGGTATCAACAAAATTAGCCCGCAAATAGAAAATTATGCAATCCAGCTGAGCAGTATTAAATATTGATTTTTAGCAGGCTCTTTGTTTGGATTTGACTAAAACGCAATAACCAAATAAAATATACTAGTAATGAATAACGGTAATTAAGAATGTAAGGTTATTGCGTGTCAATTGAAATTGGAAATTCTCAAAAAAACAACTTGAAAATTAGCTTCAAAAGCGTCTTTATATTTATAATATTTGCAGTAGGCGTATATTTTTTAATTCCAAAAATCCTAGCTGAAAAAGATGTTGTTGATATGGTTTTGAAAGTAAAAAAACCATATTTATTTTTAGCTTTGCTAAGCGAACTTATCTCATATATAGCCGCCGCCACTTTACTCGGTGTTATACTATCCAGACTTGGATATTCGATCAAATTTATAGATCGTTTCCGTTTGGGTTCAATCGCCGCCTTTGCCATTCATTTTTTCCCTGTCAGTGGGCTTGGTGAGAGTGCAGTAGATTTTTATTTTTTAAGAAAGAGAAATGTTAGTGCCGGCTCAATTCTTCTTATGTTTATTCTTCGAACAATAATCACATATGCCGCTTTTCTATTGCTTTTAGTGATTTCACTTATTTTAGTCCCTACATTTCCAGATCTAGCAGTATCGCCGCGCCTTATTTCGTTAATACTATTTATAGTTGTCTTTGGCGGCATAGTATATTTGACGATTATTTATAAAAATAAAGAGCGCTTTTTTAATCTGATCGTCAGAATTACCCATATCGTTAATAAATTTCTACGAATTCTCAAAAAATCCCCGGTCACTAAAGATCAAATCAAAGAAGTCTATGACGATGTTTATAAAGGCATTGGTCTTTTTTCACATCGAAAACGCGATTCCCTGATAGCTATTTCCGGCGGGCTCATATATTGGCTTGGTGATATGTGTTGTCTGTTTTTTGTTTTTTTAAGTCTTGGCCGTCATATTGGCTTTCCCGTCTTGATTTTTGGTTACTGCATTGCTACTCTAATAGGTCTAATTTCGCTCATTCCAGGCGGTCTTGGTGTCACTGAGGGCTCAATGAGTTTAATGTTCAGCGGCCTTGGTCTTCCTTTGTCCGTTTCAGTTGCAGCAGTCCTTATTTTCAGACTCTTCTCGTTCTGGATCTGGATCCCGATTGGACTTATTTCTTATACAACACTAAAAAATGACAACAAAAAATATCAGAATAATAAATCTGACCAATAAAATAACAAATAGATCGTTGAAAAACCCGTGTTATGTAGCGCAAGCTTTAGCTTGTAAATATCACATTAATTCAAAGAGAATTTAGTCCGTTAAATCCTTGTCGGCAAAAAAATGGATTCTTTCGTCGATCATCTCAAATTTACCAAAACCTTCAAGTTCAATTTTACCGTCCTTTTTGACAGTTTCTTTTATAACAGTCGCAAATCCCTCGATAAAGCTGGCCGCCTCTTCATTAGTCAACCCGGCTTTTACAGCTACAAGCTGCGTAAAACTTCCATCATTCATATTCCCCTCCGTGAATCATTGATCGTTTAATTATTTTACGTATTAATGATATATCAATTGGCTGGTTCTTGTCATCTAGTTGGATATATGCCGCACAAAATACCACGTCGCCTGATCCAATTTTATATTGTACCGGCATCTGAGTCAATTCTCCTTTTGTAAAAGTCGCCAGATCGCCGCCCAAGCTAGAATGAAGCGGCCCAACCATTCCAACATCTGTAATATAAGCAGAACCTTTTGGTAAAATCATCGCATCAGCCGTCGGTACATGAGTATGTGTGCCAATATATGCGCTGATTCGTCCATCCAAATAATGCCCCATGATCATTTTGTTGCTAGTTGCCTCAGCATGATGGTCAACAATAATAATATCAGCTTTTTCTTTTCTCAATACCTCATCCATCGCCTTATAAGGATCATCAAACTGTTCATAGAAAAAAGCTCTCCCTATAATATTTATCAAAAGTACAGTTTTATGACCAACTTTAAATTTTACAAATCCTCTTCCCGGAGTACTATTTGGATAATTTAATGGCCGAAGTACATGAATATTTGGATTATCAAGGTGTTCTAGAAAATCCCGACGTTTAAAAATATGGTTTCCCGATGTAAAATAATCGATTCCGGCTTCTTTCATTTCCTGGTAAGTTTCCAGTGAAATCCCGATCCCATGCGCCATATTTTCACCATTTGCTATCACAAGGTCAATTTTGAGTTCTTCTTTTAGTTTCGGCAGCAATTCTTTGACTGCATGTCTGCCCGGCCTGCCAACAATATCCCCCACAAATAAAATATTCATTAAGTTTCCAATTCTAAATCTAAAAGAGGAAAAATATCCAAGGCGATTTCTTCGTATGGATGATTGTCTCGAATTGCTTTCCAGATAATATTTAAATCATCTTTTTTGCAAATAAACTCGATTTTTCCTTCTTTGACTTTCTCGATTTTCCCAATTTCCCCAACTGCTGGATTTGCCCCTTCAAGAGGTAGAAAATATCCATCGCCGTATGTCACAAAAGTGCAATGCGAATAATTTCCCAATTTCCCCCCGCCAGCCTCGCCGATAGCCATTCGCACTTTATCAATAAAATCAACCGGAACAGTAATCTGAATTTTAATAAATTCTGATATTTTATCCATTTTGAAACTTTCTAATATATTTAAATCCCGTTACGCTAGCTTATCAGCTTACTGCTTATTAGCTTACAAGCTTGCATCTATTTAGCAAACTCCGTCGCCCGTATTTCTCTGATCACATTTACTTTAATAACACCTGGATATTGTAAATCTTGCTCGATTTTTTTGGCAATATCTTTGGCCATTCGAAGTGCGTTTAGATCGTCGATCTCTTCCGGTTTGACGATAATACGAACTTCACGTCCGGCTTGAATAGCATAGGATTTTAATACGCCAGGGAAAGTATTTGCCAAATTTTCAAGTTCGGTCAATCGTTTGATATAAGCTTCTAAGCTTTCTCTTCTTGCCCCAGGTCTTGCACCGGAAATAGCATCAGCTGATTTTACTACAATTGCTTCGACTGTCTTTGCGTCGATATCTTCATGATGAGCTTCGATACAGTGAATTACATCAGGTGAAACGCCATATTTTTTCGCAATATCAACACCGATTTGGGCATGGCTTCCAGGGATCTCGTGGTTTACAGCTTTACCAATATCGTGCAATAAAGCACCCTTTTTAGCAATATTTACATCAGCTCCAAGTTCTGAAGCCAGCATTCCCGAAATATGAGCCACCTCGATCGAGTGTCGGAGGATATTTTGACCATAAGAAGTTCTAAATTTCAATCGTCCGATCAATTTAACCAAATCAGGATGAATTCCGGCTACGCCGACCTCAAATATGGCTTGTTCGCCGGCTTCTTTGATTTGTTTATTTATTTCATTTTTTGCTTTTTCAACTGTTTCTTCAATCTTGGTTGGATGAATGCGTCCGTCAGCAATCAGCATTTCGAGAGCCAATTTTGCCACATGGCGCCTGACAGGATCAAATGACGATAAAATCACCGTGTCAGGGGTATCATCAATCACTACATCCACGCCGGTTGCTTTTTCAAATGCTTGAATATTTCGGCCTTCTTTTCCGATAATTCGGCCTTTCATCTCTTCACTTGGCAATGCAATAGGGGAGACTGTAGATTCGGCGGTTTGTTCTGCAGCAATTCTACCAATTGCTGTTGCGATCATTTCTTTGGCATAAGTATCTGCTTCTTCTCTAGCTGCTGCTTTTTGTGATTTAATTTGTCTTACCAATTCACCGCCAAATTCCTTTTCAGTCATCTCGAGCAGCAATGTTTTTGCCGCATCTTTATTCATCTTGGCCACTTTTTCAAGCACCTCTAATTCTTGGCTCTCTAATTCTTTTAATTTCACGCGGATCTCTTCGGCTTCTTTTTCTTTGGTTGCAATATTTCGTCTTTCTGTTTCAATCGCATCTGTTCTGCGATCGATATTTTCTTCTTTTCTACGTAACGTACCTTCAAGTTCCTTTAAATATTTTTGTCTCTCTTCTTCTTCCTTTTTGGCTTTTTCTTTGATTTTTATTGCCTCATTCTTGGCATCCAATATGATTTCTTTTTGTTTCGTTTCCAGGTCAGCCGTTGCTTTTTGGGCCAAATATTGTTTAGCATAAAATCCGGCTCCGCCACCAATACAAATACTGCCGACAGCAGTTAGCGCAATTACTAAAATATTCATTTGTCGTCCTTTCATAATCTGAAATTTCTTCGATCACAGCTAGAGGCCAATAGATTGTTTTAAATAATTTTTTATTCAATTGTAATTGGAAATATTCAGATTCACCAAAAATTCCAATTACTGTCCCCTTTGTCTGTAAATCAAATTAATTTAGATAATATTTTAAACTTATAATATATTAATTTCCATATTTATTATATGTCTTTCAGCACCTACTGTCAATCAAATTTAAAAACATCCGGCTTTTGGCAGGATGTTTCTCACTTATTCGTCATTCCGGTCGGGAAGGGTTCCCAGAACCGCCTGCCTGCCGGCAGGCAGGGAATCCAGGAAATTTTTCAAAAGGATCCCGGACCTTGCCTGCCGGCAGGCAGGTATCGGGTGCCACCCGCTTCCGGGATGACGATGTAGGGGTAGATACCCCGCCAGCTTACTGCGAGGTAGTTCATTAAATTTTAAACCCTCGCCCTTTTTCGGGTCAAAGCGCTGAGATTTTTTTTGCGCAATCTGAGAGCTTTTGGTGTGGCTTCGAGCAGTTCATCGTCTTCGATAAAGTCGAGACATTGTTCTAAGCTAAAATTCGTAAATGGAGTAAGCACAGTTGCCATATCAGTGCTTGAGGCACGGACATTTGTCAATTTTTTTTCTTTAGTGACATTGATTTCGAGATCATCATTGCGTGAATTCAGCCCGACGATCATACCCTCATAAACCTCAGTTTGAGGTGGGATAAATGTCGTACCGCGGCTCTGAGCATTATTCAAGCCGTTGATAACAGCTTTACCTGATTCGGATGCGATAAGGGCGCCGTTTCGAAGACTTGGTACGGTTTCACCAATTGGCTGAAAATGTAAAAACATTGAATTCATAACTGCTGTGCCTTTTGACAGAGTCAATAATTGATTTCGCAGTCCCAGTAATCCGCGGGTTGCAATTTCATACATTAGTCGAGTGCTGCCGTCGGCATTTTCTTCTTGGGCCATTAAAACACCGCGTCGGCGGCCAACTTCAGAGGCTACCGATGAAACATTTTCAGTTGCCACATCGATAGTTAATTCTTCAACTGGCTCCATCTTTATGCCTTCAATTTCTTTGGTAATAACGTGAGGTTTCCCGACTTCGAGCTCAAAGCCTTCACGTCGTAAAGTTTCGATAAAGACAGAAAGATGAAGCTCGCCGCGTCCAGATAATACAAATTCACTTCCAGGTCCGATTTCAAGTTTCAAGGAAACATTTGTTTGTAATTCTTTTTGGATGCGTTCCAAGATCTGGCGACTGGTCACAAATTGACCTTCCCGTCCGGCAAATGGAGATGTGTTGGCCCCTACTGACATTTTCAAAGTCGGTTCTTCGATTTCAATTGTAGGCAAGGCCTCAGCTAGAGTAGCGTCCGAGATCGTATCGCCAATTCCGGCATTTTTAATACCGATCAGAGATACAATATCTCCGGCCTCAGCCTCTTGGACTTCAAATTTTTTCAATCCTTGGCAAACAAAGATTTTATCAATGCGAACTTTTTCAGATAATTCTCCATTTTTCATAAGTGCAACTGACAGTCCTGGTTTGGCAATGCCTTGATGGATGCGTCCAATCGAATATTTCCCTAGGAAATTATCACGATCCAGCGCTGAAACTAGCATTTGAAAAGGTTTGGTTGTGTCGCAAGCCGGAGCTGGGACATGTTCTAAAATCGCTTCAAAAATAGGGGTAAGATCAGCTTCTTCCTCGAAATTATCCGGCATATGTTTCCAAGATTTACCGTCGCGGCCGACTGCATAATAAATCGGAAATTCCAACTGGTCATCACTGATAGCAAGATCTAAAAATAAATCATAAGTTTTATTGATAACATACTCAACTCTGGCGTCGCGCTTGTCGATTTTATTAATTACCACAATTGGTTTTAAACCGAGCTGCAATGCTTTTTTCAAGACAAATTTTGTCTGGGGCATCGGTCCTTCTTGGGCGTCAACCACAAGAATTGCACCATCAGCCATATTTAAAGTTCTCTCGACCTCGCCACCGAAATCAGCGTGGCCTGGTGTATCGATAATATTTATTTTTGTATCCAAATAAGTCACGGCTGTATTTTTGGCAAGAATTGTGATCCCGCGTTCGCGTTCCTGGTCATTTGAATCCATAATCAAAACTTGCGACATTGCTGCTTCATTGTCGCGAAATGTATGGGATTGCTTGAGCAAACCATCTACCAAAGTTGTTTTACCATGATCGACGTGCGCGATAATGGCGACGTTTCGTATGTTCATATATATCCTAAATATTATAGAGGTTTTCCTCCCTAACTAATCAATTCTACAGGTTTTTTTAACAAATGTCAATAAGGTTGATTATGTCAAAAATTAATAATAAAATAGATATATATGTTAGGAGGGGATTTGAACGATCTGAAAACCCATTTTTCAATTGATAAAAAATTCATCCTCATGGAGGAGAACTTGATATTAAATGAATTAACCGGTGATCCTTCTGGTCTTACTCATGGCGAATATGAAGCCAGATTATTAAAATATGGTTATAATGATCCGGCAGATAAAAAGAAAAAACCATTTATAATTCGTTTAGTCTCAAAATTTTTTAATCCGATAATACTAACTTTGTTGTTTGTTGCCACTTTTTCATACTTATTTGCCGATAAAATCAGTGCTTTTTTTATGCTCGGCATGGCGATCATGAGTGCCGGTATCGAATTTATACAAGAAGAAAAAGCCAGTCGCGAAGCTGAAAAATTAACAGAAATGGTTAGGGTAAAAACGACAGTTTTAAGGCAAAACAAAGAACACCATGTCTCAATGCGCAATATCGTACCCGGTGATCTTATAAAATTAAGAGCCGGTGATTTGGTTCCGGCAGATTTACGCTTGATTGAAACAAACGACCTTTTCGTCAATCAATCGACTTTTACAGGCGAATCATTTCCAGTTCAAAAAAAAGCCAGGCTTTAAATCTGCAAAAGCCGACTTTGCAAGAGTGCGATAATTTAGCCTTTATGGGATCATCAATTGTTAGCGGCACTGGCTTGGGCATAGTCATCCAAACAGGAAAATATACCGAATTCGGTAAACTTTCAAATGAAATAAACCGTGATAAAGCAGAAACGACCTTTGATCGCGGTTTGAAAGATTTTACTATCATGATGCTTCGGATCTTAGTTGTTTTAGGTTTAGTCGTTTTTTTAATAAACTATCTTACAAAAGGCGATGCAGTTAGTGCAATCTTGTTCGCCTTAGCCGTGGCTGTTGGTTTGACTCCCGATATGATGCCGATGGTTATAGCTCTAAATTTATCTCGCGGAGCTCGCGCCATGTCTAAAAAAGATGTCATCGTCAAAGAATTAAAAGCGATGCAAAATTTCGGGGCGATGGATGTCCTCTGTACAGATAAAACAGGCACACTAACCCTCGACAAAGTGGTTTTGATGCAGCACCAAGATCCAATGGGGCATGAAGATGAAGATGTATTAAGACACGCATATATAAATAGTTACTACCAAACTGGATTAAATAATTTACTAGATCACGCCGTTTTAGAACATGAGCATTTATTGATAAAACAATATAAAAAGGTGTATGAAATTCCATTTGACTTCGAACGAAGATTGGTTTCGGTTATAGTCAGACATGAGCACGAGCTCTTGCTGATAACCAAGGGTGCTCCGGAAGAAATATTTAAGCGTTCAAGCAAATATTTTTCCGATGGTAAAATCCATAAAATCGACGATGAGATGCGCAAAAGACTTCACAAAGAATATGATGATTTTTCCAAAGATGGTTTTCGTGTATTAGCCTTGGCCTATCGCGAATATCCGCTTGAAACCAAGACATTTTCCAAATCAGACGAATCAGATATGATTTTCAAGGGCTACGTTGCCTTTCTTGATCCTCCAAAGCCTGATGCCCAAGAAACAATTAAAAAATTGCAAGATTTTGGTATCAGCTTAAAAATATTATCCGGCGACAATGAATATGTCACCGAGAAAATATGCTCCGAAGTGCATCTAAGCGTCGATAAAACATTAACTGGAGTTGAACTCAACAAAATGAGCGATCATGATCTAAATCAAGTAGTACGCGATATTACTATATTTTCTCGTCTCGATCCTATGCAAAAAGAAAGGGTCATTCGTGCCCTGCAGCAAACCGGCCATACTGTCGGTTTTATGGGCGACGGTATTAATGACGCACCGGCTCTGAAAACTGCCGATGTAAGTATTTCTGTTGATAATGCTGCCGGCGTAGCCAAAGACACAGCCGATATTATTTTATTAAAGAAAAATCTTGCAGTCTTGGCAGATTGTGTCGTTGAAGGACGCAAATCATTTGCAAATATTTTAAAATACTTAAAAATGGGCGCTAGCTCAAATTATGGCAATATGTTTTCCATGACCGGTGCTAGTCTATTTTTGCCATTTTTACCGATGCTGCCGGCCCAAATATTATTTAATAATTTTCTCTATGACGCATCTCAAATCACCTTGCCAAATGATGATGTGGACATTGAGGAGTTAAAAAAACCCAAAAAATGGGATATTGGTTTTATAAAAAAATATATATTATATATGGGGCCGGTTAGTTCGATTTTTGACTACACTACTTTTGCTGTTATGTGGTTTGTTTTTAAAGCAACTACGCCTGAGACGCAGAATTTGTTTCATACCGGCTGGTTTATTGAGTCACTCTGTACACAAACATTAGTAATATATATAATCAGGACCAATAAAATTCCATTCATTCAAAGTCGTCCAAATAAATTATTATATTTTTCAACCTTAATAATGTTAACAATTGGGTTTGCTTTTGCAAATACTGGGCTTGGGAAATATTTTGGATTTACTCCGCTGCCTTGGCAATTCTTTATTATATTAGTCCTGATATTAATTGTATACTTAACCATGGTCCAGTCTGCAAAAGTCTGGTTTATAAAAAAATTCAGCCTTGATGATGCACCAGCCAAAAAGATAAAAGTAGCCCCAATCGCCATAAAAGCAGCGGACTAATTAAATATATTTACCGAGCTTGACAGTCTATTCCAATCCAAGAATGAGCCCGAACTTCCGTATTGGTTATCGTTAATTATTTGTTAAATTCAGTTTGTACTAT
>VFKW01000148.1 GCA_009885355.1 Candidatus Berkelbacteria bacterium | reverse complement strand
GCGTAATTGGGCAGAGCCGATTGATGATCGTGGTTCTTGTCCTTGGGTGGAAGATCAAAAGGATGTTAGAAAAGTCTGTGCGAAATTAAAGATTCCTTGCTATACATTTAATTTTGAAAAAGAATATGCCGACAAGGTGGTAGAATATTTTTTTGCCGAATACAAAGCAGGGAGAACACCAAATCCAGATGTGATGTGCAACAAAGAAATTAAATTTGATGTGTTCAAGAAAAAAGCAATCGAATTAGGGGCCCAATATGTAGCGACAGGGCATTATGCGAGAGTGACTCAGGATGTTGACGGTGTGGTTCATTTGTTTAAAGGCGTGGATCCGTCAAAGGATCAATCATATTTTTTGTCACTTTTAGGGCAAACAGAATTGAAAAATATTTTATTTCCAATCGGAGGCATGGTAAAGACGGAGGTCCGAAAATTGGCGAAAAAATATGATTTGGCAACGGCGACAAAAAAAGACAGTCAAGGAATTTGTTTTATAGGGCCGATAAAAGTGAGAAATTTTTTGAAAACTCGGATTGAGATGAAGCCCGGACCGGTAGTTTTGGGTGATGGGAGAAAAGTGGCCGAGCATGAGGGAATATGGTTTTATACGATCGGACAGAGACTCGGAGTAGATAGGATTGATTGGCCGACGATAGATGTGCCGGTTTTATATGTCAAAGAGAAAATTTTGAAAACGAATACTTTGGTTGTCGGTTTGGAACCAGAACTTTACGACAAGGCATTAATCTGCGATAATATACATTGGGTTGGGAAGCAGCCAGAATTACCATTAAAAGTCAGTGCTTCAATTCGATACCGACATGATCCTGAGGCGGCGGAAGTTTTTCAAATGGGGGATTCTAAATTATTAGTAAAATTTGAGAAATCTCAAAGAGCGATTACACCTGGGCAGTCAGTAGTTTTCTATATTGATGATGAATTGATTGGGGGCGGTACTATTATTAAAGCGGAAGATTAATTGGAGGACTATGAAAGAATTTTTAAGACATAAAATAGGGGCAAATATACTTCGAGTTGTGATCGTAATGACTTCGTGTACGGTCTTTTTCTCATTGGGATTTTTGGTGAGTCGAGACGGATATCAGCTCGGAATTTTAAAGAATCCAAGCAGTGTTATGAATGCAGAAAAGGGGAAGCCAAAAAATGTTGATTTTACAAATTTTTGGCAGGTTTGGGACACGGTAAAAAATAATTATGTCGGTAAAATTGATGAGCAAAAAATGGTAAATGGGGCAATTGAAGGAATGGTATCAAGTTTGGGCGACCCTTATACTGCCTATATGCCAGCGGATGTGAATAGTCAATTCAAAGAAGATATGAGTGGGCAGTTTGAGGGTATTGGGATTGAGATTACTCAAAAAGATAACAAGATAACCGTGGTGGCGCCGATTGACGGTTCGCCAGCTCAAAAAGCGGGACTTTTGGCAAAAGACATAATTTCAGCCGTTGATGGAAAGTCTATTGAAGGAATGTCAACTGATAATGTAGTCAAAAAGATCAGAGGAAAAGGCGGTACGGTGGTTACATTATCAATTCAAAGGGAAGGTTGGGAAAAGGCAAAAGATTTTAAGATTACAAGAGATATGATCAAAGTTAAGAGTGTTAAATGGGAAATTAAAAATGGAAATATCGGATATATTAAAGTTTCTCAATTTGGCGATGATACTTTTGTTTTATTTGATCAAGCGATCAGAGAGCTCAAAGCAAAGCATGTGAAGCGATACGTTATTGATCTTCGAAATAATCCAGGCGGGCTTTTGAATGTGGCTGAGGATATGATCAGTTTGGTAATCAAACCTGGTGTTGTGGTTAAAATAAAGGATAAAGCCGGCAAGGTGACAGAAGAAAGAACGACGCGAGAGCCAATATTGCTCGATGAGAAGATGGTTATTTTGGTAAATGCCGGATCGGCTTCGGCTAGCGAAATATTTGCCGGTGCTGTCCAGGATTATAAACGAGCTCAACTGGTCGGGGAAAAAACATTTGGTAAAGGATCGGTTCAGCAATTAACTGAGTTGCCAAATGGAGCGTCCGTGAAAATAACTGAGGCAAAGTGGTTGACGCCGAATGACAGGATTATTGATCATAAAGGAATCGAAGTGGATGTCAAAATTGAAAATAAAGATGAAAAACAAGATGATCAGTTGAATAAGGCATTGGAATTAGTTAAATAGTAAGGCGGAATATGAAAGTTGTATTAGTAAAAAATGTGCCAAAAATGGGACAGGCCGGTGAAGTCTGTGAAGTCAAGGAAGGGTATGCGAAGAATTTTCTGTTTCCAAAAGGATTGGCAGTAGCCGAAAGTGATCCGGTAGGCTTGAAAGTCAAGGGTAAGCTGGATAAAGCTTTAAGGGAAAAAACAAAAACGCTAGAGGTATTGGGACGCAAGCTGCAGGAAATAAAAGGCAGTGTGATTAAATATCAGGTGAAAACAAACGATAAAGGCCAATTATTTGCGTCAATTAATAAAGAAGATATTGTAAAATCGATAGAGTTAAAATATTCAGTGAAACCACTAGATATGGTTGGCTTGCCAATTAAAAAGGTTGGTTCACATAAAGTGAATTTGAGTTTTAGCGGCGGTGGTAGAGCAGAAATAATCGTAATAATTAGCAAAAAAGATTGATTAGTTGTAAAATGTGGTAGAATATTACTATAAGGACTATTTTGGAGGGGATAGTGAAAATACATATTGATGATGAACTCGAGAAAAATATCCACCAAATCAAGGTGGAAGAAAAAGATGGCTGGAATGATGATTTGAAATCAGAGCCTCCTTTTATCGATGAAAATAAAATTGGTGGTCAATTGGCGCCTGTGGTTGCATCTTCTGAGGTTAAGACAGAGAAGCCTGTCTATGCGGGTGAGAAGGAATTGGAAGTGCTAGGATCAAATAACAAATTTCAACCAGTAGCAGCGAATAAAGTGCATGGGAAAATGGTGCAAAAGCCAGTCCTATCACAAAATTTGCCGATAAAAATGGACACAAATACAGAATTGGTTGAGAAATCAAAAGAGAATGTTTTGCCAGTTTTTGAGGTGAAGGAAGAGTTGCCGGCAGCACCAAGAGTGGATATTTTACCAGGGGCAGTCGAAGAAAAGATTGAGATAGTTTCTCCTGAAAGTTTAATTAATAAAAGTATTTCTGATCCAAATCAGGAAGATGAGCATAAAAAAGTTGTCCCAGTAGTTGGCGGTTTGCAGATCGGAGCTACTGTTGTAGCAAAAAATGATATTAGTAGTTTTAGGGATGAGCTATTGAATGATATTAAGCAAGGTGAGATAAGTCCGGATGTAAAAGATGTGGTTGGAAACGCAGAGCCGATAATGGAAAAAAAGGATGAGTCGTATTTGGTTAATTCGACAGATCCAAAACCAGCAATTAATATTGATGATAAGCCAAAAATAGAAGCAACCATAGCAGCTCCTGGCGCTGTGAATGATCCTAGTGTGCCGGTGAGTTTAAACCCAAATTGGAATGATACATCTAGTGAGCAGTCTGGTCCTAAAATTGAGAAATTAAGCTCTGGGCAGGATGGAAGAAGTACGGCTATAATGATTGAATCGACTGTATCTGCCGAGCAGATGAAAAAAAATAAGAGTAAAAAAGTGATAAATATTATCATAACAATAGTTTTACTTCTTGTGATCGGTGTAGCTGGCTATGTTTTTGGTTGGCCATATTTACAAAAATTTCTTTCAACGACCTAATATTGCTTTTAGATTTTTATTAGTATAATATTAAATTTATAATATATAGAAAGGGGAGATATGAATAGTATGTTAATCGGTATAGGTTTGGCAGTTATCGTTTTGGTAGCAGTTATTGTGATTTATAATGGACTGGTACGCAAAAAAATTCGAGTTGATGAGTCTTGGAGCGATATTGATGTCCAGTTGAAAAGACGTTATGATTTGATCCCAAATTTGATCGAAACTGTAAAAGGCTATGCGACGCAAGAAAAAGATGTGTTTATTAAAGTGACTGAAGCGAGAGCATCGGCAATGGGAGCTGGTACTTTGGCGGAAAAGGCCAAATCGGAAAATATGTTGAGTGATACTTTAAAATCCCTTTTTGCGGTGGCTGAAAATTATCCAACACTTCGATCGAGCGAGAATTTTCAGAAGTTACAAGATGAATTGACTGATACAGAAAATAAGATCGAAGCGGCTCGCAGATTTTACAATGGCAATGTTCGGGATTTCAACACGGCGGTCCAGGTTTTTCCAAGCAATGTCTTTGCTGGAATATTAGGTTTTAAAGCGAGAGAATTTTTCGAGACGGCAACCCAAGAAGAGAGAGAAGCGCCGAAGGTAAGTTTTTAGTAGTTAGTTTTTAGTAGTTGGTAGCTAGGAATTGAATTTTTAAAAGGTTGCCTATGGCGGCCTTTTTCTGTTTTTGGTATAATAGATAGGTAGTTAGTAGATAGTAGTTGGTAGTTAGGGAATTGTATGTATAAAGATATTGATTCAAATAAACGAAAGACATCGATTCTTATTTTTGTGTTTTTGGTATTTGTGCTCGGATTGGGATATTTATTATCTTATGTTTTTAATAATCAATTAATTTTGGTTATTGCTGTTGCGGTGAGTGTGATACAGGCATTGGTAGCTTATTATTCCTCTGATAAGATCGCGTTGGCGATTTCTGGGGCGGTGGAGGCGCCAAAAGATAAATTTATTGATTTATACAGAATTGTGGAAAATTTGTCGATAACCTCGGGGATACCGATACCAAAAATATATATAGTGAGCGACTCGGCGCCGAATGCGTTTGCGACGGGGCGCGATCCTGAGCATGCTTCGATTGCAGTTACGACAGGATTACTCGATAAATTGGATAAACCGCAATTGGAAGGTGTGATTGCTCATGAGATGAGTCATATCGGGGATTATGATATTCGCCTGATGACAATAGTGGTTGTGTTGGTTGGGGTAGTGGCGTTGGCTTCGGATCTTTTTTTACGCTGGACTTGGTTTGGCGGAGGAAGACGAAGTAGTAATAATGATAGCAATAGTCAAATACAAGGAATTATGTTGATTTTGGCAATTGTGCTAGCGATTTTATCTCCTTTGATTGCTACAATTATACAGTTGGCGATCTCGAGAAAGCGAGAGTTTTTAGCGGATGCTAATGGGGCGCTTTTGACCAGATATCCAGAAGGTTTAGCATCAGCGCTTGAAAAAATTGATGGCGACAGTGAGCCGCTTGAAGTTGCAAACAAAGCTACCGCACATTTGTATATCGCTGATCCTCTGAAAGCGCATGAAGGAAGAGGAGTTGGCAGGTTTGCAAATTTATTTAATACACATCCGCCGATAAAAGAAAGAGTAAAAAGATTGAGGGAAATGATTTCCCAAGGATAATATAATGAATTGGCTAAAAAATATAGTTTTAATATTGGTCGGGATGCTTTTTGGGTTGAGCTGCTCTTTTTATGTCGTAAATAAATATGGCGGGTGTCCGGCGGTAAAAGGCATTTCTTGTAAAATAATAAATGAGTTAAAGCCTCAAGAAAATCAGTCGACGACAGAAAATGATGCGCAGGCAAATATTTCTGAGCCGAGTTTTCTTTATGATAAATTACATCAGTCGATCCCTATTTTTATGTATCATCATATTAAAAATAATACCCAGCCAAATAATGCAGTTGAGGTTGGTTTGGATGTGGCGCCTCGGATGTTTGAAAGTCATTTGCAGGTATTAAAGAGTTTTGGTTATACGTCGTTGACGATGAAGGGTTTGACTGAAAATAAGGACTTTAAACCGCGATATGTGGCGCTGACTTTTGATGATGGTTATGATGACATTTACACTGAGGCTTTTCCGCTTTTGGAAAAATATGGGATGATCGGTACGGTTTTTCTGATCACGGATAATATCGGAAAACCTGGTTATCTGACGCAGGATCAAATCAAAGAGATGATAGCGGCCGGATTTGAGTTTGGCAGTCATACGATAACTCATCCAAATTTAGCGAATGCAAATGTGGCAAATCTAAAAATACAATTGAAGCAAAGTAAATATGTTATGGAAAGATTGTTTGATATTAAGGTTGTATCTTTTTGCTATCCTTCGGGGAAGTTTAATGATCAGGTGGTGAGTATTGTGAAAGAGGCTGGTTATACAAATGCGACAACGACGGTTGAAGGATATACAAACAGTAACTCAAATTTGTATTTGTTGCCACGATTGAGGGTGTCTGGTAAAGCGAAATTAGCTGATTTTGCAAAGAAGATTTTTGATAATTAGGTTTTTTAAATAATATTTTATAAAAAATAAAGCCCCGGGAGGGGCTTTTGAAATTGACTAGAGATTTGAGGAAATGATTTCACTCATTTTGTTGTTTGCGGCTTTTTGGGCCGAAAGAATTGCGTACATGTACGACTCCGAGTCTTCGCACCCTCCATGGACTTTGACGACGATACCATTTATCCCGAGTACATACGCGTGGGCGTAAGTGGTTGGATAGATAGTATGTTTTATGTCTTGTAGGTATCGGTTGGCTAGTAAGGCTATTAGTTTTGAAAGAAGGTTTTTGCTAAAACAACTTCTAATTACTTGAGCTGTTAATTTCGCTTGTCCTTCATAGGCTTTGAGAGCAATATTGCCCGGGTAGCTTTCGCTAATAGCAATTCTGATATTACCAGAAGTTCTAAAGATATTTGGTTCGATAAAACCTTGGTAATTGGCAATTTGTGCTTCAAAAAGCTTATCTGCTTCTCTTATTAGCGGAGTGCCTTTTTGTTTTTCTTTGCCATTGCAAAGTAACGCGACGGAAGGCTTGTTGATACCAAGGACTCTTTCGGTATAGATGATGGTCATTTTGGCGAAATTGAGCAGATCTTCAGGTGTGCAATCGGCATTGGCGCCGACATCTGTCAAGATAGAAATGCCTCCATGAGTTGGAATATGCGTGATCAGAGCTGGTTTTAGGCCATCTTGTAGTGTTCCTAATATTGTTCGTGATTTCGCCATATAAGCACCGGTTTCTGCGGATGATACTATGGCATGAGCTATCCTGTCTTTGATAAGCTGAAGGCTAAGCGTGAGCGATGAATTAGTATCGCGCATTATTTCGCGAATCGAGGTTTCCATGGTGATAACGGTGTTTGTGTGATGGATGGAAATTCGTGAGTAATCGACATTTGAAAGTTTTTTGAGACATGATCGAATTTGAGTTTCAGGTCCGACGAGAATTACGTAAAGATCATGTGATTTTGTAATTGCTTTTACAGCTCCTTCGATGATCGGAATAATGCCTAGTTTTCCATCGCCACTTGGAATATCAACAGCGATTGTTGCCATTTTGAGAATTCTCCTTCCGAGGATATATGTAAAGATACGGAATCTATTTGTATTGATTCGTGAGGTGATTATATCTTAAAATGAGAGAATATGCAAGGAGAGGGATGAGCTGATAAGCTGATAAGCTGATAAGCAATAAGAATATGCGGCTGCGGCGGGTAGGTTCCGGATCCCGCCTATCGG